>CAZLHW010000001.1:0-1053 GCA_964559085.1 uncultured Acidobacteriota bacterium
ATCTCAAATCTCGAATCTCGAATCAAGAAAGAGGGCATCCGCAGACTTACACGACGAGCATTTGCGCTTTGATTTTGCTGTACTCCTCCTGGACGTATCTTTCAGCCCAGTCCTGGTCGGCGATTTTTTCAAGAGCAACCGCGCAGAACTTGTATTCCGGAGTTTTTGATATCGGGTCGACGTGATGAATGGTCAATTCATTGCACGCCCCGATCCACCATTGATAGGTCATGTAAACCGCGCCGGTATTGACCCGTCCCGTTACCGAAGCACGGCTAATGACCCTGCCGCGGCGCGACGCAACCCAGATCAATTCTTGATCCCGGATCCCAAGACGTTCGGCATCCTCCTCGCTGATCTGGATATAGCCCGGCTCATCCGCGAGCACCTGCAGCGCGGCGCAGTTGCCGGTCATGGTACGCGCCGAATAATGGCCCACCTCGCGCACGGTGGAAAGTATGAATGGATATTCCGCATCGGGCTGTTCCAGCGGCGGCCGCCATTCCGCAGCGAACAACTGCCCCTTGCCGCTCGGGGTGTTAAACCTGTTTCCTTTATAAAGGTAGGGCGTCCCCGGATGCTCTTCCGTCGGGCAAGGCCATTGGATTGTACCCAGTTTCTCGAGCCTTTCGTAGGTCACGCCGGCGAATGTCGGGCAAAGCGCCCGCATTTCATTCCAGATTTCCTCGGTGTTGGCATATTTCATGGGATATCCCATAGCCGTCGCCATGAGAGAAATAATTTCCCAGTCCGTTTTTACATCGCCTTTTGGCTCGATTGCCTTGTGGAACCGCTGAAATCCGCGGTCGGCGGTGGAATAGGTTCCTTCATGTTCGCCCCACGAAGTCGCCGGAAAGATGACGTCGGCGAACAACGCGGTCTTGTTCATGAATATATCCTGAACAATAACGAGCTCCAGATTCCTCAAGGCTTCTCTCACGGAAGCGGCGTCCGGATCCGTCTGCACCAGATCTTCGCCGAAGATGTAGTACGCCTTCAGTTTGCCTTCCTTGACAAGGTGCGGCACATCCGTAAGCGTAAATCCGACCTTGG
>CAZLHW010000001.1:1063-5586 GCA_964559085.1 uncultured Acidobacteriota bacterium
GCGGAGGTTTGCGTCCGGCACCGGCTGCTCGCCGGGGAAGACAGTGGGCAGCGCGCCGTGAGCGCACGCTCCCTGCACATTATTCTGCCCGCGCACGGGCCCGATGCCTACATTGGGTCGGCCCAAATTTCCGGTCAGCAGAGCCAGTCCGGACAGGCCCTTGACCACATCCACGGCTTGGCCGTAATGCGTGACTCCCATACCGTATAGAATGAACGCGCTCGGAGCCGCCGCATAGATTCGCATGGCCTCGCGAATGGTCTGCGCCGGCACGCCGGTAATGGTCTCGGCATATTCAGGAGTGTATCTGGCGACGATGGCCCGATACTCCTCAAACCCTTCGGTGTAGTTGGCAACGTAATCCTTATTGTACAGTCCTTCTTCAATCAGAACATTTCCGAAGGCATTCACCAGAGCCATGTTGGTGCCATTGCGCAAAGGCACCCATAGATCGGCGATGCGCGCCGATTCGGTCATGCGAGGATCGACCACCACAATCTTGGCGCCCTTCATCTTCGCGTTGACTATGCGCCGCGCGACGATCGGATGCGAATCCGCCGCGTTGTACCCGAATATGAAAACGCACGCGGTATCTTCAATTTCCGGAATGGAATTGCTCATCGCGCCATTGCCCAGGGTTGCGGCCAGACCGGCCACAGAGGGGGCATGTCAAACGCGTGCACAGTGATCGATGTTGTTCGTTCCGATCACCGCACGGGCAAATTTCTGCATCACGTAGTTCGCCTCATTGCCGGGCCCTCTGGCGGATCCGGTGAGCATAATCGCATCCGGTCCGTATTTGTGCTTGATCGCCGCCAGCTTTGCGGATGCAAAATCAATCGCTTCGTACCAGGAAACCTCTTCGAATTTGTCGCCGCGGTTCCGTCGGAGAAGAGGCTTTTTCAACCTCGGCGTCAAGCGGTTGGTGTCGTTAAGGAAATCCCAGCCATAGTACCCTTTCAGGCACAGCTCGCCCTGGTTGGTCCGGCCCGGCGCCGGCTCGGCGCCGCAGATGACGCCGTTATCCACCAGCAGATTGAGCATGCAGCCTGCGCCGCAATAGGGACAAACGGTCAATACTTTTTCAGCCATCGCCACATCCTTTATCCTTCTTCGGTCGTGCGCCGCCAGTCGTCAGGCCACTGCCCGCCGACGACGGACGCTTGCCGACCAACTGTTACATTTGTGCAATCGCCGCCTGCTCCCGCCGCTTCTGGAGCTTGGCTTCAAGGACTTTGGCGTCGATCGTATAAATTGCTTTTGTCGGGCAAACCTCCAGACACTTCGGACCTTCCGGAAGATGAACGCACAGATCGCATTTGAAAGCCTCCACCGCATGGGAGCCGTCGGGAAGCCGCCGGTTATACTGGATATTGGGTTCCCTGGCCACTATCTCCATGGCGCCGTAGGGACACGCCATCACGCAGCTTTTGCATCCGATGCAGCGTATCTGAACAACCTGAATAGAATCGTGGCTGTGAATCAGCGCTCCCGTCGGGCAGACTTTCGCGCAGGGAGCGTCTTCACATTGCCTGCACTGGACGGGCGTGCTCACCTTTGAAGTCCTGACCAGCTTCAGTCTAGGAATAAAGAGATCCGGGCTAAGTTTTGCCAGCGCATCTGCCGCGGAGTGGGCCAGGACGCACGCCACCTCGCATGTGCGGCAACCGATGCATTTTCCCGGATCTGCGATTACAAGTTTATTCATTCGTTCACCTGCTCATTAACACTTTTAGTCTTTGAGACCTCGAGCCTTCGAGCTTCCGCCCAAAAACCTCCAAGACTCAAAAACGCGAAGAAATTCATTTCTGCAATAGTTCCTGCAAGACCTCTGCCAGCGCGTGCACGGAGTCCGCGACCGCGGGGCTCATGGGTTCTCCGAAGCCGATGTGTTCCGGCTGGATGCCCAACGCGAACACATCGGCGGCGCCGCTCTCCTCCCGGATGAAGCGCAAAAACAAATCCAGGGGCATGTGATGCGTCGATAGCGCGCAGTGCGCGATGTCCTCGGGCTCCAGAATGGCCAGATCCCCGGGCGCCGCTCCAAAATCGGCGGCATCAATCAAGAGCACGCTTTCGGGACCGGCATCCCGGACCCTGCCTATAAAGCTTTCCGGCGACTCTCCGGCATCAAGCAGGCTTGCGTTCACTTTGCCGTCCAGCAGCGCGAGAACCGCAGGACCGGCGCCATCATCCCCGCGGAGCGTGTTGCCGACCCCGATCAGCAGCGCCTTTCCTTTCAGCCGGCGGCTTAAATCCGCTCGGATGTCGGCCGTTTCGCTCATTCCGGGCGTCCGTTGTTCATTTCGCGACCAACTCCCCCGCTGCCGCCGCCGCTTTCTCTGCCGCTGAAATCGCGCTTTCACCGGCGGGTTGGCGATAGACATAGGGCTGCGCTTTTCCTTTCACCAACCCCATGGCGACGGCCGCGCCCCAGAGAATTGCTTCCGGCCTCGGAGGGCAGCCGGGTATGTAGAAATCGACGGGGATGACCTTATCGCATCCGCCCAGAGTGTGATAGGAATCAAACCAGATGCCGCCGCCCACTGCGCAGGAACCGCAGGCAATCACTACTTTCGGGTTCGGCACGGATTCATATAAAAGCCTCAGGCGCGGCTCGGCATTGCGTGTTACCGGACCGGAACCCAGCAGTATGTCCGCGTGCCGCGGGGACCCGATCAACTTCAATCCGAATCGTTCCGCGTCATAATAAGGGGTGAACGCGTTGATCTCTTCGATGTCGCATCCATTGCAGCCTCCTGCATTCGCATGATAGACCCACAGGGAGCGTTTAAAATATTTTTCCAAGAGTGTTTTATAGAGAGACATCGCGTTAACCTCCCGCCATCTGTTGCAGCAGAGCCCTGGCGGACAAATCGATCAGATGATTCACAGAACCCAGGTTCATTCCCGTAACTATCACAAGCAGCGTCATCAGCACAATCACCGACATCATTGCGGCCGGGCAGCGGCCCGCGGGCTTCACCGCTTCAATCCCAGGCTCCGTCGAATGGCTGCCGTGATTCTTCTGCAGGAAAATCATAGCGCCGGCACGGATCAACACGGCGAGCGTCAGGAGGCTGGTAAACAATGCTATGCCGAGCGGCCACCACATGCGAGCCTGGCCGGCCGCCACGTAGATGCCAAACTTGCGCCAGACTCCGGGCAGCGGCGGCATGCCGCCGATGGCCAGCGCGCCGATGAAAAAGCAGATGGCCAGGAGCCGGTTATGCTTCTTGGATCCCAGCTCCCGCATATTCGTGGTTCCGAACGATACCATGAGCGCGCCGCAGCATAAAAACAGCATGGCTTTGCTCAGGCCGTGGTTCAGCAGATGAAAGATGGCGCCATAAAAACCGAGGTGCGATCCGATGCCGAGTCCGAGAATGATGTATCCCATTTGGCTTACGCTGCTGTATGCGAGCATGCGGCGGAGATCCGTCTGCTGGTAGGCGACGAGGATGCCCACAAGCATGGATATGGCGCCGAGTATTATGGCGAACATGCCCAGAGCGCTGTGGCCCGGGAAGAAAATGGTCACGATGCGGGCCACCGCATAAATGGCGACCTTGCTGGCGACGCCCGACAGCAGAGCCGTAGCGGGAACAGGCGCCTGGGAATAAGTATCCGGCAGCCACGCATGGAATGGGATCAGGCCGGCTTTCGAGCCGAACCCGATGACAACAAGGACGCCCGCCATCAGTACCGCCATCGGGGGAAGCCGGCCCGCGACCTTGGCAATTTCGCTGATGAGCATCGCATTATGCCCGCCGACCAGCGGAACTGCGGCGGAATAAATCACGACGCAGCCCAGAAGCCCGAGCGTGATACCGACGGAGCAGAGCAGCAGATATTTATAGCCGGCTTCGAGCGATTCCGGTTTCCAGTAATAGCTGACGAGCACGGCGGAAGCCAGCGTGGTGGCCTCGACCAGCACGTACATCATGATGAGGTTGTTGTTGACGGTGGCCGCCGTCATCGTGCTGACGAAGACCATGCTCCATGCAAAGAACACCGGCAGCCTTTCAGCAGCAACCGCGCCGTCTTTAACCTGGCGGTGCAGGAACGGGTAGGCGTAAATTGTAGAAACCCATCCGACAAACGAAATGATCAGCGCCACGAATCCCGCCAGCGGATCGGCAAGCAGCTGGAAACCCAAGGCCGTCAGCCGGGCGCCCTGGAGCAGCTGGAAGACGATGGCAATGGACAGGCCGAATGTCACCGTCGATCCGAGCACGGCGACTCTTCCGGCCGAAGCCGGGAACTTGCGCCCCAAGCCGTACTCCACCAGCGCCGCGATTGCGGGAACAACGAAAAGCCAGATTATCAGCATCGATTCTGTCAACTTGAATGTCCCCTTTCAGCCACGCAACTGTGCGATATGCGATGTGTCGAGAGAACCGGCCGAGCGATAAATTCCGGTAACGATATAAAGAAGCATCAGTACGGAAACGACGACGTCGGTAACAACGCCTATGAGGGCCGTTTCAGGAATGGAAGGAGCCAGGCTGATCAGGCTCATG
>CAZLHW010000001.1:5596-22562 GCA_964559085.1 uncultured Acidobacteriota bacterium
CCGCCGTTCTCCACAAGGCACAAGCCGATGACGATCTTGAACGCATCCCGGCGCGTCAGCAGGGCGTAAAATCCGATCATGAGAACCGCCGCGGCGACGGCGGAATTCATGCGGTAGGGCTCTCCGGCCAGGCTCGGGAGAAGCACCAGGTCCGCGTGATGCTTGAATGCCCATCCGAAGGCAAGCAGCGCTGCGGCGATACCGAGCACCATGGAGGGCAGAATGCTCAGCATCGGCGGCGTTTCTTTCGAATGTATCCGCAGCACATAGCGGCGAAGCAGCCACGGGATGACAATGCCTTTGCTGACCAGGGCCGTCCCGCTCCAGTAGTACAGCGCCGGATTGTCCAGCGAAAAAGCATACAAAGCAAAGACCAGCGCAATTAAAACAGACTGGACCTGGTACGTGTACACGGCCTCCGGCAGCATCCGCCATTCGACGGCCAGCAGCGAAGTGACGATCATAAGAAGACTGATATACATGATCGCATAACTAATCATGTTTGACGCTCCTGTCGAGGGCGACTCCGGTCTTATCGAGCCGGCAAGCCGGGCATAGATGGAACCAGTCCGGAGTCTGCAGCTTTTCTTTCATCCAGGGCGGAGAAAATTCATCCGTCATTTTTGCCAGCATCCGCCTGGTGATAAACGGAGTGCCGCACGCATTGCACGGCGCCAGGTCCAGTTCGACCGAAACCGTCAGGTCCTTGCGGCTGTCGGTGGCGTCTTCAAAATCGCCCGTCAACTTTGCGCTTCCGACCGGGCAGATTTCCTGGCAGCGCGCGCAATAGGTACAGCGGGAATAATCCATGGAAATCCGGCGGATGGAGCCTTCATCGCTAATGGCAATCAGGCGCGGCGGGCACACCTCGGCACACGCGCCGCAGCCGATGCACTTGTCCCCATCAATGGTTGGACGGCCGCGAAAGCCCGACGGCGCCGGCATCGGTTTGAGCGGATAGGGCAAGGTCACCCGCCCCGCTTTCAGGCAAATCATCACTTCTTTTAATAGAGGTATCATTGTTAATTCCTGAAATCCTAAAGACCCATCACAGCCAGGATTAAGCCGGTCAGCGCAACGGCAAGTACAATAGTAAAATATTGAATAGCCTGTTTGATTTTCAGCCGGGCGAATACCTGGGCGATCACTTCAACAAGCACGGCGCCCACAAAAATTTTTATCAGCGCGACAAACACATCCAGGGCCAGGAATCCGGTCCTGGGCCATGGGAAAAATGCGCCTACGAGAAGAGCGATCAGCACAATCTGTTTGGAATAGAACGACCACTTCATCAAGGCGAGCTTCCTGCCGGAGTATTCAATCAGCGGCCCTTCCATGATCTCCTGCTCCGCTTCCGCAAGATCAAAGGGCACCTTGGAAGATTCCGGCTGCAGGATCAGGAAGAAAGCAATGGCTCCGATAATGAGGGAGATCTCGGGAACGCCCGCCGCATAGCGGTCGATGCAATCTGCCAGCACCAGCGATTGAGCCTTGATGGCGGCCGTGATCAGGGTCACCGCCAGAACCGGCTCCACCACAATCAGCAGCATGATTTCCCGGTTGGAGCCGACGTACGCATAGGGGCTCCCGGAAGCCATTCCGCCCAGGCACAGGCAGAGAGGAGCGATTGTCAGGATATAGATCAGCACCAGGATATCGCCGGAAAATCCGAGCGGAACCACGCCTCCCATGGGCACGAACAGCGCTGCCGCCAAAACCGATCCCAAGCCGACTACGGGAGCGGCATTAAACAGGAAGCCGTTTGCGCCGCTCTGATCCTCTTTCACCATCAGTTTGGCAAGATCGTAATAGGTCTGCAGGATCGGAGGCCCCTGGCGCGAATGAATGCGCGCGCGCACTTTTCTCAATATTCCGTCCAGCAGCGGAGCCGCCAGCAGCACAAACAGCACATTGAAAAAGCCCATAACAATGTTTGTCACGAATGTTTCCTCTGGCCGGATTTCCGCCGACTCATCGCAAGCAGCTCCTGTTGCGTATAGGTCCGGACCTTCCGGCTGCGGGCATCCACGGTGATGACACGTTCGGTGCAGGAAAAGCACGGATCTATGCTGCCGACGATAATCGGGAAATCGGCGACACTCATCTTGTCCAACATCTTTGGAATGGATTGAAGCTGCGGATACGTCGAGGCGCGGACACGCCAGCGATAGGGCTTGTTGTCCGGCCCGGTAATCACATAATGGCAGCATTCGCCCCGCGGCGCCTCTGCAGCGGCGATTCCTTCGCGCCAGGGCGGAATTGGCCCGACGTCAGCCATAATATCGCCGGCGGGCATTTTATCAATCAGCTGCCGGATGATGGAAATGGACGTGAATATTTCCTCCGCCCGCACCAGGGTCCGGCCCCAGATATCACAGCTTTCCTGGACGGAAATATTGAAGTCCAGATCCGGATACGCCAGATAGGGGTGGTCTTTCCGGGTATCGATCGCCACCCCGGAAGCACGCGCCGTCGGACCCACGACGCAAATCCTGCGGGCATCTTCTTTGCTGAGCATGCCGACATTCTGCAGCCGCATCTTCAGCGAATTGTCCTCAACGGCGGCCGAGACCAGCTCCCTGGTTTCCACCTCTATTTTGTCGAGCGCCTTCAGTATTTTTTCCGTTATGTCCCCGCTAATGTCTCTGCGCACGCCGCCCACGAGGTTCATGCCGTACGTTTTGCGATTCCCGGTGATCTGTTCCGCCAGCCACATGATCGGTTCGCGAATGCGCCAGGTCTGCATCAGGACGGTATCGAAGCCGAGATAATGCACCGCCAGTCCGAGCCAGAGCAGATGACTGTGTATGCGCTCGAATTCCAGCATCATCGAGCGGATATACTTGGCCCGCGGAGGGACTTCTATCCCGGCCGCGGACTCCACAGCCATGCAGTACGTCGCACTATGCACGAATCCGCAGATGCCGCAGATGCGCTCTGCGATGAAAGGCACCTGGTTATAGTCGAGAACTGTTTCTGTAAGCTTTTCAATGCCGCGATGGGCATAGAATCCCCGATAGTCCGAACCGACTATCTCCTCGCCTTCGACATAGAGCCGGAAATACGCCTGCTCTTCCAGCGTCGGGAAGAAAGGCCCGATGCTGAGAACCGTCGCTTTCTTCTCGTTTTCCCTGCGTGCGCGCAACGGCGGCTTCACTTCGGTGACGCGCGGCGGTTTGAAATTATAGGGGACGTCTTTGCGCAGCGGATAGACATCCTCCGGCCAGTCGTCGGAGACCACCAGGCGCCGCGGATCCGGATGTCCTTCGGGAACAATGCCCATCATGTCGCGCATTTCCCTTTCATGCCAGTCCGCGCCGGGGATGATATTGGTCAGCGAGGGCACTCGGGCATCGGCCGGATCCACAATTTCTTTCAGCGCCACAATCAATTTGTCCTGATCCAGCGAGAAGATATAGGTAACCTCATAAGTGCCGTTGATCGGACTCTTATCGGTGCCGGCCGAAACGATCAGGCGGGCCTTCACCGTATTGAAAAGATAGTCCGCGACCTCCGGCATCTTTTCCTTGTTTACCGTTAGGAACAGCCTCTGCGGATTCGGCTGTTCACTCGACAGCAACGCGCCGGGGCATTGTTCTTTGATGGCTGCGGTCAGTTTTTCAGAATTCATGCAATATCCCTCACATCAACCAGAACACAAGCATTATCGAAAGGACGAGCCCAACCACCTGCCAGAGCAGATAAAGCTGCGGCACGCCGTTATGCATTTTGCTGAAGGTCTTGCCGATGCGCACAAAGGCCGACCCGATCGGGAAATACAGCCAGCGGTCGAAATCGAGACCGCGGACTAATGGTTGTGGGGGGGGTATTGAGGGCAACCCGAATTTCCGGTATACCGGCTGGATCAGGTCGCGGAATGGCTTATAAAAGCTGCTCGCGCGATAACGCACGTCTTCGTCGGCCACCACTTCGCCGCAGTTCCATATGGAAGCCGGCCTGGATTCCACGCGGACACTGCGATACATAGCATAAGCAATAGCGGCGCAAGCTGCAAGGGCCAGGAGGATCAGCATCGGGTTCAGGACCGTTGCCACCGCGCCGTTCGCGCCCAGCAGCGACAGACCCTGCCAGGGCAGAACATGAAAAGTTCCTTCCTTGAACCCGGGATGCGACGCATGCAGCGCCGGCGGCAGGATGCGATACAGCATCAGGACGACGCCCGCCGGGAACAGACCCAACAGGAAGCAACCGGCGGCAAGCAAAAGCTGAACGATCTCCATTGATTTCGGAGATCCCTTCGGGCTGTCGCTGAAACGTTCCGGCAGCGTGCCCATGTATGCCGCGCCCAGGTATTTCACAAAGTAGGCCAGCGTGACCGTGCTCATGAAAATGGCTATCACGGCATAGAGGAGGTACACCGAGGCCGGTTTACCGAAAATGGCGCTTTGATAGAGAAGCCATTTGCTGACGAAACCGTTCAGCGGCGGAATGCCGGCAATTGCCAGTGCGCCCACGATGGCGCACCCCGCCGCCGTCGGCATGAGCCGGACCAGACCGCCCATCCGGTCCAGATCCCGGGTTCCTGTTCGGAACAACAGGGAGCCTGTATTGAAGAAGAGCAGCGATTTGAAACAGGCGTGGTTCACAATGTGGTACAGACAGCCGATGAGGGCGACCACTCCGAAAACCGGGTTGTGGGGCATAAACGCCGGGCACAGTCCCAGGCCGAGCAGAATATAGCCGATCTGTCCGATGCTGCTCTGGGCCAGCAGGCGTTTGCAATCGTGCTCGCCCAGGGCGCGCAGCGTTCCAATCGACATCGACAGGATGCCGAACAGGGCAATCACGCCGCCCCATAGCGCGGCAACCGAAGCCACGGGCAGCATCCAGATGAAAACTCGGAGCAATCCGTAGACTCCGAGTTTGATCATGATGCCCGAGAGCAGGGCGCTGACGCTTGCCGGAGCCGCCGGATGGGCGGCCGGCAGCCAGATCCCCAGCGGGTACATGCCGGCCTTGGTTCCGAACGCGATGAAAAAGACCAGCAAAAGCAGGTGCAGGCCGAGCGGACTGGATTGGTACAGGTCGGCCATCAACGGCGGAAGCGCGTCGAAGGCAAAGGATCCGCTGCGATTAGACAGAAACATGACCGCAACCATCAACCCGGCCGACGTGAGATGCGTCATGAAGAAATAAATGAAGCCGGCCGACAGATTGCTCTTGTTGTCGCTCTCAAAAATCACCAGGAAGTAGGACGCCAGCGTCATCACCTCCCAGAACACCAGAAACCAGAACCAGTCGGAAGAAGTGACCGCCGCCAGCATGCCCGCCGCAAAGAACGGGAACGGAAAAACATACCGGCGCAGCGATTCATGCCGGTAGTGGCCAAGATAGCCGATGCTGTAAAGCGCCGAAAGCGCGACAAGGATGGAGATGAGGATAACGAAAAGAGCGCTTAATCCATCGATCCGGAAATTCAGGTTTGCCGCCAGCCCCAGCACCCTTATGCCGCCGTATCCGAACTCCAGGGGACCGTATATCAGCGCCCTTGCGGCAACCCAGATCATTGCCAGGCTTGCACAGGCCGTGCCTGCGAAATTGATCCCGCCGGCCACATTCCGGCGGTCTGCCGTCAACAAGGTCAGAACAGAAGTGCCAACCAGCGCGAACATGGCGCCGGCGAATAATTC
Source organism: uncultured Acidobacteriota bacterium (assembly GCA_964559085.1). Taxonomy (GTDB): domain Bacteria; phylum Acidobacteriota; class UBA6911; order UBA6911; family UBA6911; genus UBA6911. The sequence continues at coordinate 11,248 of CAZLHW010000001.1, forward strand.
CATTGCGGTCATTGTCCAATCCCCCTGGCAACCTGGTCAATAATCGGCAAAGAAAACACGGTCGAAGCCAGTATCAATCCCATCAGCGCCAGAAGCGGGACGGCCATGGTCGCCGGCGGATCCTGCGCCCCTTCGGCCGCCGGACTTACTGCGCCGAACAGGACCTTATGCACGACATGAAGGAACCAGGCAAAGCCCGCCACGCTTTCAGCCAATGCCAACAGTCCGAGAGTCCATCCCCAGCCGGAATCCAGCTGAAACGCTCCGGCAATGATGAAGAACTTGCTCCAAAACATGTTGAACGGAGGGACTCCACTGATGGCCAATGCGCCCAGCACAAAGGCCAGCGACGTCAACGGCATCTTTTTGCCGACTCCGCTCAGCGCGGATATTTTGCGAATGCCGGTGGAATATGAAATCGCGCCCACGGCCAGAAACAAAAGGGTCTTGGTAAAGGAATGCCCGATCAGGTGAAGCAGCCCTCCCCGAAATCCAAGGCCGGAACCCAGTGCTCCGAGAGAAAGACCCAGAAACATATACCCGAGATTCGCGATTGTGGAATAGGCCAGAAGCCTTTTAAGGTCGTCCTGAAAGAAATAGAGAAAAACGCTCGTCAGCATCGTTACAATGGCAAACGCGCTGAGAGCCAGCGCAACACCGGACGGGAAAACCTCCACGCTGACCAGCAGCCGGGCGATGAGGTACACGCCGGCTTTCACCATGGCCGCAGCGTGCAGATAGGCGCTGGCCGGAGTCGGCGCGGCCATGGCCGTCGGCAGCCATGTAAAGAACGGGAACTGCGCCGCCTTTGCCAGAGAAGCAATAACCAGGAAAACCACGGTCAGGGTTTTCAGCTGGGGAGTGAGCAGATTAATGGCGGAAAATTCGAAAGAGCCGGTATGAACATAGATTAGGATGATGCCGGCTTCGAGGAATAATCCCATCGCGTGGGTAATCAGCAGCGCCTTGTAGGCCGAGCGCAATGCATCGTCATTCCGATAGAAGGCAATCAAACCCCACGAACAAAGCGTCGTCAACTCCCAGAAAATAAACAGTTGAAAAAAATTCGGCGAGAGGACCAGTCCGATCATCGAGGCAACGAACAAAAGCATGAAGAAATAATATCTTCCCTGCCCTTCATCCGAGGGATGCTCCCGGTTGCGGGAGCTGACATATCGCGCCGAATAGAGAATGATCAGGAAACCGCCGATGGTAATGGCCAGCAGCATCAGAGAACTCAGGCCATCGATTCGGACGCCGAACAGGGCCTCTTTGCCGGTCAGCCATGGCAATGTTGCATAGTCGAACGACCACACGGTGCCATAAGCCCGGATCACCAGGGTCAGCGCTCCCAGCATCGCCGCCGCCGCTATTACTACAGGCAACAAGAACAAGTCGTCACCCCCCGTGGAACAAGATGTCGTAACTCGGAAGTCGGGAACAAGCCGATGCGCTATTGCTCCCCCAACCCCTCGTTCTGAATTATTTTCCGGGCTACCAGGCAGCCCGGCTGATTCTCTGCCCCGCCTGCACGATTTCGTCCTGCGAAAACTCGATCCCCGTTGCGGCGCTCAGCATTTCAACGATCTGCTCCACACGGATGCCGGCGGCAAGGAACGGGCAGAGGCCTACGGAATCCAGCACAGCCATCAGATCGCTCGTTGCCCGGTCCTGTCCATTTCCGCTGGAGACTTTGGGAAAAACCGCGTAGCCGGAGACGAAACAGGCGCCCCGGTCCACGCTTAGGCTGCAGGGCTGAATCCGCCCGGAGCCGATTGGAGCGCCTGTGGCAAGCTTCCGGGCAAGTTCCCTGTGTTTGCCGGCTGCCTCCTCGCCGAGCGAAGCCAGGATCGCCTTGGCACCGGCGAAGTCCAGGCCAAGGTCTGTGAAATAGCGATATTCCTCCAACCGCTCAGCCACTTCACCCGGAGTGCTTCCCGCCAGCAGCGGCAGGCACCCTTTTCCTTCGTCATAGGTGAAGGAGGAAAAGGAGGTAGCGCAACCGAAGCAGCCGCGGGTGCGGGCATGGCGGAGAGCCGGCGGTTCCGGATCCCACGCAAGTTTATCCGCGATAAGCACCGAGTCATGCAGGAAGGAACCGGCGGCCGTGATCGGCTTTGTTTTCATCCACGTGCGCAGCTCCATGGCCGATTGCAGAAATCTCCGGCGATCGGCCACTCGGAATCCGTTCATTCCGCAAACGGCAACGGCCTTCAGGTTCTTGAATCCCATTACGGCGCCTGCACCGCATCCGCCGGCAGCGGAAATGTAATCGCTTGCGATAATCGCGCAGTCCGCCATGTTCTCGCCGGCGGGACCGATACAGGAAACAACGGTTCTCGGCCCCGTATCCCTGACAATGGCGTCTGTGGTCTCTGCCACGGTTTTCCCGGCCAGGTGCGTTGCGGAACGCACCTCGGCTTGCCCGTCCCTCACCCACAGATAAACAGGATCCTTCGCCTTGCCCTCGAAGAGGATGGCATCGAAGCCCGCGAATTTGAGCTCACTCCCCCAATTTCCGCTGATGCTTGAGGCCGTGATGGAGCCGGAGGCCGCCGTGCGGGTAACAACGGAATACCGGCCGCCATTGGGAGCCAGCGTACCCGTCAGTGGTCCCGTGATAAAAATCAGGTGATTCTCAGGGCTTAACGGCGCGGTTGATTCGGGGACTTCTTCCGCGTGCAGAAAAGCGCCCAATCCACGCCCGCCCAGATATTCCCTGGCAATTTTGGGAGAAATGAATTCCCTGGTGATGGAGCCGTCCGAAAGATCCACACGCAATAATCGTCCACGCCAGCCGAACATTAGTGTTTCGCTCCTCGCACAATAGCTTTTAGCTTCATGGCCGCCTGCTGCCGCTTGACCACATTGATCGTGTTCCGCTCGCCGTAAGATATGGCGCCGGAGGGGCAGACCTTCGCGCATTGCGGGTCTCCGCTGCACAAATCGCATTTGAGGATCTTGCGGCCTTTCGCATCGTAGAAAGTGCCGCCGAACGGGCATATCTGGATGCACATGCGGCACTTGATGCATTTGGATGCGTTGACCACTCTGGCGCCTGTCGCCGGATCCTCCGTAATGGCGTGCTGCGGACATATGGCCATACAGCCGGCCTCCTCACACTGCACGCACATGACGGCCGCAGAGTGCGTGTTCCCATCCCATTCCCGAACTTCAACCCGCGATCGGGCGGGGTTAAATTCCTCTTCGTGAAATAGCGAACAGGCAAGTTCGCAGGAATGGCAGTTCGTACAGAGTTCCGGTGCTATTACTAAAACGCCCATCGTTTGCCCCGTTGCGGCCTCTCTACTGCAGCCGCGTACTTTTTATGGATTCAGCTTTCTCTCCACATACTGCGTGCGCAGAGCATGGTTGGAGCTGTCGCCGCAGGCCTTTCTAAAATAGTCTTTATAGATTCGCTGCACGGCCGGATGCTGCGCGAGGCGGCTCAGGCGGATACCGTCCGGACAGGCATTCAGTCTCGCGCGCTCGGCGTAGGCGCCGTCCTTTTCCTGGGGCAAAAGAACCTTTGGCTGCCCTCCCCCGCTGACACAACCCATGGGGCATGCCAGCAACTCCAAGAACGCAATCTCGTTCTTGCCGCTTTTCATCGCCTCAAAGAAAGGCGCGGCTGCAGGCAATCCCGCGACGGTCGCCACTTTGACGCTGAAGGAATTCAGTTTTACGGCAGCGGTGCGGACCCCTTCCGCTCCGGTTTCCGACAGCTGCAACGCAGGATTCTCGCTGGAGTTCGGATCCAGCATGCTCCGGCTTACCTGAAGCACGGCCGCTGTAATATCCCCGGGAACGCCATACAAAGTCTCCATCCCCTCCACGGCCGGCAGCTCCACGTCAAAGTCCTCTTCCGCAAGGCTGGTTGGATCGATTCCCGAATCCTTAATCATCCATGCCAGTTCACGCGTCGTGAGCACCGCATCGACATTCGGGAAGCCGGCAGTTGTCATTTCCGGCCTCCCGGATTCGAACTTGCGGGAGGTACAGGGACCAACGGAGACACTGTAGATCTGTTTCGCCTCGAGCTTTAACGCCTCGGCGACGAAGGACTTGAGCAACGTGCCGGCGATTTGGTGCGGCGATTTGCTTCCGGCAATGTAATAAATGAGTTCCGGATGCGCCTGCTCAATAAATTTCACAGCAGCCGGACAGGAGGAATTGATCACCGGCAGGATTCTGCCGGACTGCAGCCGGTCCACAAATTCATGCGCTTCTTCCAGAACCGCAAGCGCTGCGGGCAGCGTGAAGCTGTAGATTTTTCTGAAGCCGAGCTTCTTCATGGCTGCAAGTATGCGTCCGGTGGAAATGCTTCCGGCAGGCAGGCCGAAATCCTCGGCAAGCGCGTCGCTCACCGCGGGCCCGTATTGCGCAAGAATCACAAGATCGGGATTCGCAAGCGCCGCCCGAACTTTGGCAATGTTGCAGTGGTCGTAGGCGGCGAACAGGGGCTCCACGAGGCTTGCGGGAAGGTTGCGCAGCTCCAGACGCCGGGCGCGGGATGTCGGGCGCTCCTGAAAAATTGTGTCATACGCGTTGCAGACCTGAACGCAGCGGCCGCAACCGACGCACCTTTCCTCAGAGACGGTCTGCGGCGCTCTTTTTTCGCCGCTGATCGCATCAGCCGGGCATGTTTCTGTGCAGCGCCGGCACCCCGTGCACAGCTCCGGATCGATCTGGCTGAATCCCTCAGTCACCTGCGGTACTCCTTTGTTTGCATTCCGATTTTATTGGCCGCCGACCTGCAGCAGCAGGTCGAGGGCCGCCTCAGCGTTTCGTTTGCGTTTTTCCGCCGCCGGATTGACCAGCTCCAGCGCTTTTTCCGGACAGGTTTCCACGCAGGCCGGGCCCTGGGGGCGGTGCACACACAGATCGCAGTTGCTTGCCCGATAGAAACGCCGGCCGCTCCACTCCTCCGGCCTGGAAGAGGCTCCGACATAGATGGGTCTTGTCCCCTGCGGCTGCGGGACAAATTCAATGGCGCCGAAAGGACAGGCCATCAGGCACAGTTTGCAGCCAATACATCGTGATGTATCCACTACGGTTCGGCCGTCCACGCGCGATATGGCCGTCATCTGGCATATGTTCCGGCAGGGAGCGTCCTCACAGTGATGGCATTGCACCGGTGCGGAAACTTCCGGAGTCACGATCACAAACAAGCGGGGCATAAAAATGCCGGGGGTAGCCCCGGCCGTGTGCGCCATGGGTTCGGTGTGCGCCATGGAACAGGCGATTTCGCAGGTCCTGCAGCCGATGCATTTTTCCGCATCGCTCTGGACAAAAGGGCTGAAAGTCTCAGCTCTCACGTTCACGCTCCTGTGACAGGGTTGCACATCCGCCTATGCCTGATGAAAATACGAGGTTGTTTGTGGAATCTACCTGTGCTGGTTGCGGCCGCTCAAACCCATGTCAGACACGAATAATGCATTCACTCATTTTCACAGCGGCGCATATTGCAGCGAGGGTTTTCAGACGATCGATCGCGTCAGAATAATCAAAGCTGGCCTTGCCGCTGCTCAACAATCAATAAAGGCGGACCATCCTAACACAGAATCCAATTAAAAAGGTAGTTAAAAATCATCAGGAAACAGCTCTGCTTAGGACCTGTCCTTTGCTTTCCCAAGGGGCGGACCGGACGCGCATTCATGGCACATCCGGCCTTATCCCGGATTCCGAACGCGCACGGAAAAAGCGGGCTCGGGACGCAACCAGGTGCGCGGGGACACCAAAGCGCCTCCGCGGGAGCGCGATGCCGGGTACGCCCCAGGAGGGTTTGACGACGGCAGGGCAGGCTTTCGCATCCTTTTTCGCCGGCAAGCCCCTCTCTTCCGCCTGTTTTTCCACTGCATGCAACCATGAGTTCTGTTGAAACACCTACGATATAACATCAGAATCCAGGTTAATTTGCCGAATAAGCTCAAGTAGCCTTCCGGCATTTCGTGCTACACTGCGGTCATTGTCGCAAAACTGCGGGACATACCCTAGCTAGAGAGCGGCCTATGGAAGACACAAATCCATCATTAAACGAAACCGGGAAGAGCGAGCAGCAAGCAGGATTGCCGGCAAAAGGCATTAAGGACATCCTTTGGACGCTGAATCTCGAAGGAAGGATCACCTACGTCAGCCCATCGGTTACAGCGCATACCGGATATTCTGCGGAAGAACTCTATGGGAAGCCCTTTGAGCAACTGCTGGCTCCGGAATCTGCAGCGCGCGCCCGGCAAATGCTCCGGGAACAGCTGGCGCAACCTCCTGAAAAACGACTGGATTCCATCATTCTTGAATTGCAGGGAAAAACCAAAAACGGCTCCTATGTCGACATCGAAATCAACGCGGCTCTCATGAATGACGAGACGGGAACACCGGTTGGTTTTATCGGCATCACGCGCAACATCACGGCGCGGAAGCGCGCCGAACAGGCCCGGCAGGAGCGGGAGGATAAATTCCGCGCAATACGGACATCCACTGCGGACGGCATCGTTCTTATTAACGGGAACGGATTCGCGGAGTACTGGAATCCCGCCTTTGAAAAAATGTTCCGATACCCGGTTTCTGAAACCCAAGAGAAGAAAACCCTCGGCGACATCGTGCCTGAAAAATTCAGAGAGCCCTTCGAAGCCGCCTACCGGGCATTCCGCGAAACAGCCACGGAAACATCCCCTCCCAAGGTCGTTGAACTAAACGCCATTCGCGGAGACGGCACAGAGTTCCCGATAGAGATTACCTTCAACCCCATTCTTCTCGAGGGGGAATTCTGGGCATCCGCGATCATCCGAAACGTAACCGACCGTAAACGCGTGGAAGAGGAGCACGCCCTGAACGAACGGCGACTGGCCGCCCTGCTTGAATTGAATCAAGTATCTGCGGCATCCATACATGATCTGACCCATTTTGCGCTTGAAGAAGCCGTCAAGCTGACAGGCAGCTCCATCGGATATATCGCATTCGCGAATGAAGACGAAACCGTGTTGACGATGTATGCCTGGTCAAAGGGAGCCATGGCGGAATGCGCCGTCGACAAAAAGCCGCTTATCTATCCGGTGGATACAACCGGTTTGTGGGGAGAGGCCGTCCGGCAGCGAAGACCCGTCATAACAAATGACTACAACGCCGACAATCCATGGAAGAAGGGGCTCCCGAAAGGACACGTCTCGATTCATCGCCATATGAACGTGCCGATCTTTGACGGCGATCGAATTGTCATTGTCGCGGGCGTGGGCAACAAATCAAAGGAATACGACGAAGGCGATGTGCGCCAGCTCACGCTTCTCATGGAAGGCATGTGGCGTACGGTGACGCGTCGGCGGGCTGAAGAGGAAAGCAGGAAGCTGCAAGATCAACTCGCACAGGCATCAAAGATGGAAGCCGTCGGCAGGCTGGCCGGAGGCGTCGCCCACGATTTCAACAACCTTCTGACGACCATTCTCGGATATTCGGAAATGATTCTGAGCCAGCTGAACGAGGAAGATCCGTTTCGAGTAGAGGTTGAGGAAATTCATAAGGCGGGCGAACGAGCGGCGGCTCTGACGCAGCAACTCTTGGCTTTCAGCCGCAGGCAGGTTATCAAACCCAGGGTTATCGACCTGAATGAAGCCGTGAAAAACGCCAGGAAGATGCTGGAGCGCCTGCTTGGAAAAAGCATCGATCTTGAATTGGATCTTGCATCCGATATCGGGCGCGTCAAAGTGGATCCCCATCAGATAGATCAGGTCCTCTTGAACCTTGCAGTGAATGCGCGGGATGCCATGCCGAACGGCGGAACCCTGACCATTGCAACCAGTGAAGCAATCGTTGACAAGACAAATGTCCACGCGCTCCCGGATACGGCGGCCGGCACCTACGTCGTGCTCTCTGTGGCCGATACCGGTGTAGGCATGAACGAAGAAACAAAGGCGCGGCTCTTTGAACCGTTCTTCAGCACAAAAGAGGACAGCAAAGGCGCCGGCCTGGGCCTTGCGATGGTTTACGGAATCGCAAAACAGAACGGCGGGGCCGTCACGGTAAGCTCCGAACCGGGAGCCGGCGCTGTTTTCCGCATCTACCTTCCGCGAACCAGCGAACAGCCGGCGGCCAGCGTCGTCCCTCTGCGAATCGCATCCCCGACCGGAAACGAAACCGTGCTGCTTGTCGAGGACGATGAAATGGTGCGGCGCCTCTCCCAGCGCGTGCTCACGCATCTGGGCTACGACGTGCTTCAGGCCTGCGACATCGAGGATGCAATCCGAATCTGCGAAGAGCACCCGAGCCGCATCCACCTGCTCCTCACCGACGTCATCATGCCGGGAATGAACGGCGTCGAGCTTTTCGCACGGCTCAAAGCAAAGCGCGCCGATATGAAAGCGCTCTTTATGTCCGGCTATGCGGAAGATGTCGTCGTGCGCCAGGGCGCCATCCCTGAAGGCACCGAATTTATCCAGAAGCCCTTCAACATGGAAGACCTTGCCAATCGTGTGCGTCAGGTTCTGGACGGCTTCGGCGCTCCGCGACGGGACCTGAAGAAGGGATAAAGGATCAAAAAATCAGAGGGAAAGACAGCGAGGATCCTTAACGCTGCAACGTATGTTAATCGGAAAATGCCGCGATTCAAATTCCCATTTTTTCATAAATCCTCCGGAAGCAGATCAATGCCACCGGCACTCCTGATTTCATTCGCGGTTTTCATTGCTTCTGGCTGTTTGACGCCGCGCCCAGCCACCCCTTAATTCTGAAATAGAGGATGAGGATAACGGCCAGCAATGCCATGGAACCCAAGGCCAGCGGATATCCCCATCGGGACCTCAATTCGGGCATATTCCAAGGCGAGGAATCGGGATCGAAATTCATGCCGTAGATGCCCGTTATAAGCGTTAGCGGAAGCAGGATGACGGTGATGATCGTGAGGACTTTCATGATCTCGTTGGTGCGATTGCTGATGCTGGAAAGATAGACCTCCATCAGGCCGGATGTCACATCACGGTAGTTCTCCAGAAGATCGATGATTTGCACCACATGGTCGTAACTGTCCCGCAAATAGATGCGCTCCTCATCGTCTATCAAAGGGATCGGATCGCGATACAGCATTGTCAGGGCTTCGCGCATAGGCCAGGCGGCCCTGCGCAGGGCAAGCAGCCGGCGGCGCATATCCTGTATCTGCTCCATGGATTGAGCCGCGGGCTGCGCCACGATGGAATCCTCCAGCGACTCCACCATTTCTCCATAGCGTTCGAGGACCGGGAAATAGCCGTCAATCACCGTATCGATTAAGGCATAGGCCAGATGGTCGGGACCGGCGGTGCGCGTTCTCCCCTTTCCTTCCCGAATGCGGGCCACAACGGGATCAAAAGAATTGCCGGCCTGTTCCTGAAAGCTCAGCACATAATTTCTGCCCAGAAACAAGCTGACCTGCTCGGAAGCACTCCCCTCCTTTTCCGACACGGCGCGCACAACGATGTAACAGTAATCCCCGTACTGCTCCACTTTCGGCCTCTGATGCACGTTGATCACGTCTTCCAGGGCCAGACGGTGAATATTAAATATCTCACCCAGCCTGGTGATAACAGCAAGATCCCCAAGGCCTGCCACATTGATCCACGTCACGGGCCACTGGCCTAGAAAAGAACGGATCATGTTCACATCTTCAAGATCCCTTTCGACTACCCTCTGACGGTCATAGGCGATGACACGCATGGTCGGCTTCGGGGCATTCGGATCCACGATGAGCGTGCCCGGAGCGCTGCCGGGCTGAGATCTGCGCGAAAAGGCCAGGGCGTGAGCCCTGCGTTTTCGGTTTTTACGGGACATTGCGGCCTCCATAAAGTGAGCTGATTGTACACCGGTTCCCATCGGCAAAAAGCATTTAACCGGCATTTCTCAAAAGATTCCTGCCCTGGTCGGAATCGGTGTCGGGGTCGCAATCGTAATCGGTTGTTTGCTTTCGATCCTCAAAACGAAATGCCGAAATTCGATCTCGCTAGCGGTCCCGACACCGATTCCGAAAGAGATGGATTCGACTACGGTTTTGCTGCGGCAGGCGGGGGCTGCGAAAAGCGGCGGAAAAATTGTTCATCCTTTGGAAAGTGGAGGCGCCGAGCGGACTCGAACCGCTGAATCGAGGTTTTGCAGACCTCTCCCTTAGCCACTTGGGTACGGCGCCTTGGGCAAGGCTGACATTGTATGCCAGGAACAAAGGGTGTGCAAGTAATTGAAATTGCGACTCCCTCTTCTAGTCACAATGGAACGACCGATTCCGAATTTTAGTGTAACCCACGACCCTACGAATTCGGAGTCGGTCGTTCCATTGTGGCTAATAGCTGTGCTCGCCGAGCCTGGCCTTGCCGCGGAAGGTCCAGTAGACGAACGCGGTATAAGCAATTACGATCGGCATTCCAATCAGGGCGATAATGGCCATGATGCCCAGCGTCTTTTGCGATGAGGCCGAATTATAGATCGTCAAACTGTACTCGGGAGAGAGACTGGAGACCACAAGGTTGGGAAAGAGCGTGAAGCTGAAAAGAAAAACAAGCGCAAGGATCGTCAAAGACGAAGACACAAAAGCATAGAACGGTCGTCCCAGGAAAATGGCGCGCGGGATATTGGCAAACGCAAGGACTGTCAGCACTACAATCATCCACGACCATGGATGCTGCCGGAAATTCTGAACCACGCCCGGCATCAGGGCAAGAGTGAAAATGGTTGCCAGCATGTAGGTGATCAGGCTCATGCCGAATCCCCGCCACATCAAGCGATGGACGATTTGCTGTTATTCCTCTTCCGTTTTCAGATACAGATAGATGGCCCCGTGCATAACGGCAAAAGAAACCGTCAAGAGCCCGATGAGGACCGGGTAGGGGCGGATCAGGTCAAAGATGCCGCCGGTATAGACGCCGCCGTCGTCAACAGGCATTCCGACGAGCGCATTTCCGGCTGCGACTCCGAAAAGGAAGGTCGCCAGAAAGCTGGCAGCAAAAAAGGAGTAGTCCCAGAACTTCCTCCATACCTGCGATTCCCGTTTGCCCCGGAATTCCAGCGATACGGCACGGAAGATCAGGGCGAAAAGCAGCAGCATAAAGGCCGCGTAAAAGCCAGAGAAAACAGTGGCATAGGTGTTCGGAAATGCCGCGAACATCGCGCCGCCAAAAGTCACCAGCCAGACTTCATTCCCGTCCCAGAGCGGCCCGATGGAGTTGATCATGATCCTGCGTTCCTTGTCCGTCCGCGCCGCAGGGTGCAGAATGCCGACCCCAAGGTCAAATCCGTCCAAAATGGCATATCCGGCAAGAAGGACACCAAGGAGAACAAACCACAAAAGGTTCAGATCCACAGAA
>CAZLHW010000001.1:22572-31628 GCA_964559085.1 uncultured Acidobacteriota bacterium
CGCCGACAGTAATCGGGCCCCTGCTGGATTTGTTCGTTCAAAAGATAGAGCCAGAGAGCGACCAGCAGAGTGGAGATCACTCCAAACATTGCTATGGATCCCAACACCTGCGATGAAACAAGGTTTTGCGAGACAGCTTCTCCGGTGCGCAGCAGGTTGTACACAATCCAGGGCTGCCGTCCTACTTCGGCGGCGACCCACCCGAGCTGATTGGCTGCGAAAGGCCCGATCACGGAGAAAACAAAAACCCAGAGAAGCCACCGCTTACGGAACAGCGTCCCCTTCCTGTAGCACCAAAGAGCGTACAGCGTGAGTGCAATGAAAAAAACCCCCAGGCCGACCATCAGATGAAAAGAGAAAAACGGGATCGCGACCGGGGGGATGTCGGGTTCAAACTGATCCAGCCCGGGCACCGGCGTGCTGAAATTACGATGGACCAGGTAACTGAGCATCCCGGGAATTTCCAAACTCATGCGAACTGTCTTGGCTTCGCTGTCGGGTATGCCGAAGATTCGAAGTGGAGCCCCTTCCTTTGTGGTTTTATAAATACCTTCCATTGCGGCCAGTTTTGCGGGCTGGTGCTCGGCAACCACCCTGGCGTGCGAATCGCCGGATATCAACATGGCGACGGAAGCAACGGCGGCCACTATCAAAGCACTGGCAAACGACTTGCGAGCAAAATCCAGATGCCGTTCCTTCAGAAGGTAGTAGGCGGAGATGCTCATGACAAAGAAAGATCCAAGAATCAGCGCGCCGATGAGCACATGAACCAGTCGATCCATCGACGAAGGATTGAAAACGACGCTCCAGAAGTCGGTGATCTCCGCCCGTTGAACCATCCCCGCCGGAGTCGCAACCTCGCGGATCACATATCCCGCGGGGGTCTGTTGCCAGGAAATCGCCACAATGATCCATATCGCCGAGAAAATGGAGCCGAGAGCCACCATCAGGGTCGCGAAAAAATGCACCTTGGCGGATACTTTATCCCAACCGAAGACCAGCACGGCAAGAAAGCCCGACTCAAGGAAAAAGGCAAAGATGCCCTCGGCGGCAAGCGCCGACCCGAAAACGTCGCCGACATATCTTGAATAGACCGCCCAGTTTGTGCCGAACTGAAACTCCATGACGATGCCTGAGGCAACGCCCAGCACAAAATTCAGCGCGAATATCTTTGTCCAGAATTTCGCAGCAATATCGTACTGCCGGTCGCCGGTCTTGAGATAGCGGGCCTCCAGAAATACCAGGAAGCTGCCGATCCCGATCGCCAGCGGGGGAAACAGGTAATGGAACATGACGGTGAGCGCAAACTGAATGCGAGATAGCGTTACGACATCCATAAGGTTTGTCCATTGTCCAGGTTTCTGGACGGGAAGGCTTGAAAAGAGACAACCCGAATAGCAAAATCCCGTAATGGCTAAGTTATATCCTCATCCAGCCATTGATGGCAAGTCCCTCTAAAAAAGCTCTATACCTATACAGTCCGGCGATTATTCGGCCGATGAATACACCCAAGGAAGAGAGTGTGTGACGGCACCCTGCCGACGCCGCGGCAATGCGTCCTCAACTCTCAACCTGTCCGGACGCAGGAACGGAGTAAACGTATGATCGGAAATGATGGGCAGACAGCAGAATCGGGCAGCCGGGGGAGCTACGAGGCCGCTGTTCTGGATTTTCTCAACCGGGAAATGGATGCAGCGCATCTGACACAGAAGGGCCGGAACCAGGCTGACGACCTGGAGACTCTCGTATCCGATCTTTTAAAGCAGGTAATCATCGAATCGGACCAGCCGCAACCAGCCGGGAAAGCAGGGCTGGCATCCTTCGAAACCGCCGCGCCCGCACATGACTCACACGAAACAGCACCCTGCCAAAATTCGGAGCCGGCGGCAGCATCCCGGACGCGCCCCGATCCATTCCAAGCCCCGGAACAAAGGTTCGCCGAGTTTATGCCTCGTCCGGAGGAAGCCCCTGCGCAGAAAACCGGCGCTGTATCAGTGGAATCCCGGCCGCAATTCAATCCGTTTGAAGATAGAGAAGACCCGATTGTCGAGTATATGCGGCTTGAGGAGGCCGGGGCCTTTGAGAATGCAGACGCGGATTCCGTGCCGGATGCAAGCAACTTTGAAGGCATGGATGCAGTTCTCGCAGAATACATGCCGCCGGAGCAACCCGCACCTGCGGCAGCGGTCCCGTCAACTCCGAACGATGCGACCCCGGAATCCGGGCGAGTCGCAGAGGAAGCTATGGCCCGGTCTGCAGGGGAGCAAGAGCCGGAAGAAGCCCGCCGCCTGGAGTCTGCCTGCATCGCATCCAGTGCCGGACAGACCCTCCGCCTGACGGAGAAGGAGAACGTTCCGTCTGCGGAACGGCAAAGTCCGGAAGCAGCAAAGCTTTCGCAGGAACAGGCGCCGCCCGACGCGATTGCAGGCGCCGATGATGCGTCCGTAATCGCGCGTCCGGCCCGGGAAATTCCAAAAAGAAGGCCGGCTCCGGCGCATCCCGTTTTTGCAGTACCGGTCGTCCACCGAAGCAAAACTTATCGGATAGCCGCGGCCTGTTTCTGTGTACTGATCGGAATCGCGCTTCCGTCTTATTTCCACTCCGGCAAAGAAACAAAGTCGGCGGAATCGCAGGCTGCCGACGCCGCGCCATTGGGACCGAAGGGCGAGATCCCTGCCGTACCCGTGCTGCAGATAAGCCCGCGATATCCGGAAGCCGCGCTCCGAAACCGGGAATCTGCTTCCGTGACTCTTGAATTGAGCATCGACAGCGAGGGGAATGTTGTTAAAGCCGCTGCCGTAAGCGGGCCCGCGCTATTTCACGAAGAGGCCATACGCGCGGCTATGAAATGGCGCTATAAGCCGGCTTCTCTCGCCGGAGTCCCGATTGCCAGCAAGAGCAGAGTACATCTTAATTTTATTCTTAAGAAATGATATGGAGGAAATATGCTGACCGAACAGCAGAGGCAAAAATATGAAATGACGCGACAGATGGCAAAAGAAGAGCTTGAAGAACTCGACAGAGAAATCAGCGCGGAATTGGCCAGGGTCAAGGACAGACTGCTTGAACTGCAGCAGGCCAAGAAAGCCGTTAAACAGATTTATGACGGCGCCTGCGCAAGAATGGGCGTCAACTCCGTTCTGGAAATGACCGACTTGAATCTCAGCGACCTCGTAAAGCAGGGTTAGGAGAGCGTTTCCTTTTCCATGCATTCCCGGAAGCTCTCCTCAATGGCCCGTCTTCTTTGGTCGGAAGACAACTCCCGGATCTCGCCGTAAGACCTGCATAGAAGATTGCATAAAAATACAATATCCCGCTCTATGATGTCGATCAGCTGAGCCGCCCGCACCGGCGCAGGATCCCGGAGCACCTCTTTCAAGAGAATGGGAAAGAGGTCGTTCCAGGCTCCGTGGCTGACGTAAGAAACACGAAGCACAAATTTCGTCAGCGCTGCAAACTGGACGGGGTTGTGCAATGCGCGCCGGATGAGATCTTTGCGCACCGTAAAGCCGGTTGAAGGCAGATTCACGAGCTGCCGGATCATAATCTGGGACGCGAGCAGACGGTCATAGGTGAACGCCTGCAGAAACTCCCCTTCCGCCAGAAAGTTCATGGCCCGGCTTTCCAGCAACGCGACATCTTCCGGGGAAAAATCAATGGTCTTTAAAACCATCCCCGACTGCTGCAGGGATTCGCGGAACCTGTCCATAAACTCTTCGAGATACTTGTCGAACAGAGTCGCCGCATTCCCAAGATAGACGGAAAAGGTTCGCGCCAGCTGGTTGATCAGATCCAGAATCGGAGTGAGGTCCACTTCGTGCCCTTCCCAGAAGGATTGATCGAAAGCCTCGAGCGAATCCAGTTTGCCGAGTTCGGCAACGGCATCCATATGAACAGTCAGATCGGTCTTTGAAAGCTCCGCGTCCGCGGCGTGCTCGTCCTGCACCAGCTTCTCAAACCGCGCCGGGTCGTCCATCAGGATATTGATGACTTCATCGCGGTTGAGAACGTAGGGAATCATTCTCGCTTCGCGAATGCAGCGGCAGATAAGATTGCCGATCAGGGTCGCCAGCTTATTCCGTATTTCTGCAGAAACTTCCATAGTATCCCGGCCTGCAAAAGCACAAGATTAATAGATTGCCGGAGCGCCTTCCACAATAAAGTACCGGCAAACCCGGATCCATCGGGGTCGAATCCGGCATCCGCGACGTCGGCTATCGCTTCGAATCCTGAAAAACGCCACGAATTTCACCAATGACACAGATATAATTCTATGGAGTCTGTCGGGAGTGCGAGGCTTTGTTGAGGATAGTTCGATGAAAAAAAACATAATTTGTTGTGCGTTTCTGGGGCTCCTGCTGTCGGCTTGCGGCAAACCAACGGCTACGGGACCGGTTGCAGTGGATCAGGCAACGGCAGACGCCCTCACAAAGGAAATAGAGAAGGAACGCAGCGAAACGCGTGAATGGCTCAAAAGCAGCCCCTCCTCCTATCTTGCCGCAACCGATCGCGTTGATTTCGGCCGGAAGCCCACGCTGTCCGTCGGGCGTGCGGAGGGGAACGATGTGCGTCTGTCATCCGAAGATGTGGCTCCGCACCATCTGAAGATCACGGTCGAGGGCGACCGATTCCGCGTGGAAGCCGTCGACCCGAACTCCAGCTTCAAAATCGGAGAGGAAACAAAACGGGAAGCGACGGTGGATCCCTCCATGATTCAGGTCGGGCGCTTTCGACTGCGCCTCTCGCACCAGCGGTTCCCGGCCGTCATCGTCTTTGATCCGCAGAGCCCGCGGTTTAAGGAATACAAGGGCATCGATTA
The DNA here is from genome assembly GCA_964559085.1 of uncultured Acidobacteriota bacterium. Taxonomy (GTDB): domain Bacteria; phylum Acidobacteriota; class UBA6911; order UBA6911; family UBA6911; genus UBA6911. The sequence continues at coordinate 27,392 of CAZLHW010000001.1, forward strand.
CTTTCCGGTAGATTTATCCTACCGCTATGAACTTCCCCTTCAGCGCGATCCGAAGACCGAGAAATTCGTCATCCTCTCCACGCGGGGCCACCAGCGAAAGGCCGAGCGGGTAGGCTGGTTTGAATTTCTTGTCGGGGAAACAGTCTGCAGACTGGAAGCAACCCGCCTGCTGGAACCGGGCGCCGGCGGCGAGGAAACTCTTTCTGTTTATTTTCGGGATGCCACAAGCGGGAAGGAAAGCTATCCGCTCGGGCGTTATGTGGATGCGAAGAAAATGCCGAACGGGCTTTATCTGCTCGATTTCAACACGGCCTACAATCCGGCATGCGCTTTTTCCGACTATTATAACTGCCCGGTTCCGCCGAAGGCCAACACCCTGCCGGTTGCGATCCGCGCCGGCGAAAAAGATTCGCACTATCATTAAAGGGGCACGGCATCCATCCGAAAGGAGGGCATCCATGATTCATGTAGCACTCTATAAGCCGGAGATTCATCCGAATGCCGGAAACATCGCGCGCCTGTGCGCTGCGAACGCGCTGCCGCTGCACCTGGTCGGCAATCTCGGGTTCCGTATTGACGATCGCTCCGTTCGCCGCGCCGGATTGGACTACTGGCCTTTTGTGGACCTGCGCACGGAATCGGACCTTGAAGAACTGAAAGCCGCTCTGCCGCAATCGCGGCTGCTTTATTTCAGCGCCCGCGCCGAGCGGCCTTACACGGACTTTGCCTACGCGATCGGCGACTGCCTGGTATTCGGCCCGGAATCCACCGGCCTTCCCGAAGAGCTTCTTCGGGAAAACCGAGACCATGTTTTAACGATTCCCATGAGGACGTCCCACGTCCGCAGCCTCAATCTGGCGACCGCTGTGGGAATAGCAGTTTACGAGGCGCTCCGCCAGCTGTCACTTCCGGTTAGAGATAATTTTCACGTCCTTACACCTTAGAGGTTTATCTGAATAAACCGCGAAGGCTCGAAGACGCAAAGAATCGCAAGAAAAATAGAGACTCTGCATCCATCGCAAACTATTATACGTGCGAACTATGAAGCCAATGCACGCTGTGCTGATCCTGCTGATCCTGTTTGCGATTGTAGGCGCCGCCTCCTGGCAGATGTGGGCGAATCCGGTCATCGACGGCGGACGCGAAATGAACGCGCCGTTGCGTCTGCTTCGCGGTGAAATGCTGTACTCCGAAGTCTATTATCTTTATGGTCCGGTGGCTCCAGCCTTCAACGCCATACTTTACAAACTTGCCGGCATTCATCTCAACACGCTCTATGCCGCCGGCATCGTATCTTCGCTTTTGCTGATCCTGGCTATCTTTCACATTTCACGCCGGTTCATGAGCACGTTCGAATCTCTGCTGGCAGCCGCGGCCGTACTGCTGCTTTGCGTCTTCAAGCAGGGCGGCACCATGGTGTTTCCATACAGCTATGCCGCGCTCTATGGAACATTATTCGGAACCTTGGCTCTGGCGGTTCAGATCGATTTTGCAAGGTCCAACCGGATGTGGAGCCTGATCCTCGCGGGAGCCGCATCCGGGCTGGCGTTCTGCTGCAAAATGGAATTCGGATTTGCGGCCTTCGCTTCGCTGCTCACGCTGGTATTGCTTACGCCGCGGCCGCAACGTCTGCGCGCCGCGGGGTTCGGGCTGATGTCCGCGGCGGCGGTTCCGGTTCTTCTCTATGCGCCGCTTCTCATGCGGATTCCGTTGGATTCGCTGATAAAAGACACCTTCATCCTGCCGGGATATGTTCCTCCCGAACTGATCTATTACAACAAACTGAAGCTTGGATGGGATCATCCGGGCAAGACGTTGCGCGAACTGATCAGCGCCCTTGCGCTGCTCGGCGGCCTGGCAGGCATCGCAGCGCTCCTCGGCATTCGCCTGTCGGGCCAGCCCATCACGCTCTCCGGCGCGGATCCCACGGTGCGGCGTCTTTGGCGGCTGACGGCCGCAGGGTTCGGATTGATCCTGCTGCATATCCTTTTCTTCGGAACCCGCTGGTCCATGAATCCATTTCGCGCGCTGCCCATTCTGTTCCTGATCCTCATCCTCTACTGCCTTCGCCGGCATCGCAGGGAGGATTTCACCTTTCGCGCGCTGCTGATTGTTTCGGTTTACAGTCTTGTCGTGCTGGCGCGCGTAATTATTCGCATCCCGGGAGGCGGCGGATACGGAGCCGGCCTGCTCCCGGTGCCCATTATGCTGTTCCTCTACATTGTCACCGCCGACTTTCCCCTATTCCACTTACCCGCTGAAGCCGCACGCCATCGACGCCGCGCTGTGCACGCGCTGCTGGCGACCGGCCTGGCCGCCGCCACCGCTGTGTTGATGGTGCGCTATGCCCAGGGTTCCTATACCTGGTTACGCACGCCCCGCGGCGCGCTGCGGCAGCCGCCCGCAATAACTCTGGCGATGCGCCAGGCTCTGGATTTCCTGAACCGGAACACCCGGGCCGGAGACTATGTCCTGTCTCTTCCCGAGGGGAGCAGCCTCAATTTCCTCGCGAACCGGCCCGCGCCGCTGCGCTATGAGGTCGTCACCCCCGGCTTCCTATCGGAAGAGGAAGAGCACCGCTCCATTCGCGCGCTGCAGGGAAAGCGTGTGGAATACGTATTCCTGTGGAACAGGCCGACGTCGGAATTCGGACCCCGAATCATCGGACGCGATTACTGCCGCACGCTCATGGGATGGATTGAAGCACACTACGGATTGGGTGCCGTTTTCGGGGAGAAAGCGCTCCCGACCCTTCAGATTGGAGATCCGGATTTTTTCATTAAGTGCTACAAGCTGAAAACCGCCAAGCCTCAAGGATTCTAAGATTCAAGTCCCGGACACGCTAATCGGAGTCGCCGTTTTCCCGGCCGGAGTAGGGGATGCCGAGCTGCCGGATCTTGCGGTACAGATTGCTGCGTTCAATTTGCAGTGCCTGGGCGGCGCGGCTCACGCTCCCCTTATGCTCCACAAGCCGTTGCAGGATGTAGTCCCGCTCAAAGCGTTCCCGCGCGCTCTGCAAAGAACACTCGCCCTCCTGCTCCGGCGGCGCAAGCAGCGTGCGGTTCAGAATCGATTCCGGAAGATCATAGATGTCGATGCGGGACTGATGCGTCATGATGACGATGCGTTCCATGATATTCCGCAGTTCCCGCACATTGCCGGGCCACGGATAGAGTTCGAGTATCTCCATCGCTTTGGGGGTCAGAACCGGGGCCTTCCTGCGGTATTTGCTTGCAAAATCCTCCAGGAAATAGGTTGTCAGCGCGGCAATGTCTTCCCTGCGCTCCCGCAGGGGGGGGAGCTGGAAAGGCAGCACATTCAGGCGGTAGTACAAGTCTTCACGGAAATTGCCGAGCTCGATTTCCCTCTCCAGGTTTTTATTGGTCGAAGCGATAACGCGGACGTCGACTTTGATGGAGCTGTTGCTTCCCACCGGCGTGAAACGCTGTTCTTCCAGAACGCGCAGCACCTTGGCCTGGGTTTTTGAACTCATGTCGCCGACTTCATCCAGGAAAAGCGTTCCCTTGTCGGCCTGCAAAAACTTCCCCTCCTTGTCTTCCGACGCTCCGGTAAACGAGCCCTTCACATGGCCGAACAGTTCGCTTTCGATCAGCTCCTCGGGAATGGCGGCACAGTTCATTTCCACAAAAGCGTTATCGCGTCGCCGGCTGCGCAGGTGCAGCAGGTGGGCTACAAGTTCCTTGCCGGTTCCGTTCTCTCCGTAGATAAGGACGCGACCGTTCGTCGGCGCCGCAAAATTGATCTGCTGCCGCAAAGCCTGCATGGGCACGGAGTCCCCGATCATTACATATTTCTGCTCGATCTGCTCGCGGAGCAGACGGTTTTCTTCCTGCAGCTGATGTTGATGGAGTGCATTCTTAACAACCAGGAGGGTCTTATCCAGGGAAAGCGGCTTCTCTATAAAGTCGTAGGCGCCCAGCTTCGTCGCGCGCACAGCGGTTTCGATGGAACCATGTCCCGAGATCATGATGACCACCGTCGCCGGCGAAACCTGGCGCAATTTCACCAGTGTCTCGAGTCCGTCCATTCCCGGCAGCCATACGTCCAGCAGCACAACGGGGTATTCCCGTTTGAGGACCGCTTCCAAGGCTTCTTCGCCGCTGGAAACCGCCTGCGCGGCAAAACCGGCATCCTCAAGAATGCCCTGGATCGAGGTCTGCACTCCTTTTTCATCATCAACAATTTTTTTAACTATATTCAATCCCATCCCTATTCC
>CAZLHW010000002.1:0-3696 GCA_964559085.1 uncultured Acidobacteriota bacterium
CCCTGCAATCTTCTTATCGGACATCGACCGCACCAAATGTTTCGAGGCGCGCGGCGAATTTCCGGCCGGAATCCGCTGTGGAGCACCGCACAAATTACAGTAGTTTGAAAAATCCGCTATCTCTCTTCGGCAGTGTGAACAGATCATTGTGTACGCCCTCCTGCGGATGCCGTCGATTGCCTCCGCGCTCTTTCAATACGATCGCATCGAAAAAAAGTTCGCCCGTGCTGCAAGCACACAAAGGACTGTGTTCCTGCTCTCTGCTGCGATCCGTTTCGCAGGCAGGAGCAGGCAGAGAGGGCACGACGGTTCCTTCGGCAGAGACCTTGCCGGAATAACACCGCAATGGAGGTCCGCCAGTCAGTCCTTGGAAGGAGGATTTATTTGTGTTATGGCTGGTATCAAACGTCAGGATGAAAGGAGTAATGGCTAATGGCGACTCAAAGACTTCTCACGGTATTGAATCCTGAAGTCCAGCGCATTCCGGCAACGGACGGGTCGGGAGCCGGCACGCCGTCGTGGTCCATGGCGCCGCGGCCGGATACATTGAACGGCAAGACTCTTTACCTGGTAAATCAGGGCTTCGGAGGAAGCGATCTGTTTATGGAGCAGCTGCAGGCATGGTTTGCCGAAAATATGCCTGCCGTCAAAACTGTTGTGAGGAGAAAAACGGGATTTATTTTCCGTGACGACACCACGGATTTATGGAAAGAAATCAAGGAAAAGGGCGATGCCGTCGCCTTCGGTGTTGCCGGCTGACCGGGCTGCATTACGGCGGTCGCCGGATGTTGCCGCACCTTGGAAATAAAATATGGAATCCCCACCGCGCCCATCTCCACCATTGAGTTTAAAACCATGGAGGAGGAAGACCGGAACTTTTTCGGCGTGCCCCTGCGCTTCAGCTATACACCGCATCCGGTGGTATCCATGCCGCCGGCCGTTTTGCGAGGATATATCGAGGGCAACGATCCCGCAACCGGGAAACGCTTTATCGATGAAATACTGGAGGCGCTCACGAAACCCTACACGGCGGAAGAAAGCAGAAATCACGCCGTCGTGCGCCCGATTCCGCAACATCAACGGATTCTGAAACCGGATACGGATGAGACTCTGCAGCGGCTTTTTATCGAACGCGGATGGACCGATGGACTGCCGATCGTTCTTCCTACAGAGGAACGCGTGGCCGAGATGCTCACGGGAACCGGACAACCGCCCGACAAAGTCGCCGGCAAGGCCTTCCTGGTCGACACACAAGAAAATGTCCGAATCAGCGTTGAGGCCGTTGCCATTGCCGCCGTGATGGCCGGCGCCCGGCCCGAGTATCTGCCGGTCCTCCTCGCCATTGCCTCCACCGGCCAGCCCGCCATACAGCCGTCGACGCTCCCCTTTGCAAGCGCCCTGCTTGTGAACGGCCCAATCCGCAATCAGATCGGCATGAACTCCGGAATGGGAGCGCTCGGCCCCTTTAACCGGGCAAACGCAGTGATTGGCCGGGCCTGGACTCTGATGAGTATTTTATGGGGATTTGCCCGTCCCAGGAAAACCTTCTGGACCTCGCAGGGCAACAACTACGCTTATAACAATCTGTGCATGGCTGAGAACGAAGAGCGAAGCGTCTGGGAACCGTTCCATGTACAGAAAGGCCACAAGCGGTCTGAGAGCGTCGTCAGCCTGTTCAGGGGATGGAACCTGATTAACAGCATGGGCGCCGCGGCGAGACGCTCCTGGGGCGAAGAGGTGAAAATCCAGATGCAGGCGCTCCCCGCGCTGTATTCGGCAGCAACCCTGATCCTGGATCCAATAACGGCCAGACACCTGAAGGAGAATGAAGGCTTCGAGTCCCCCCTCCAAGTCAGCCGCTGGATTTCGGAAAACATAAAAATGACGGCAAGGCAGTTCTGGGAAAACGATATGATCGACATGCTCGTCACCCCCCTGGCGCTGAGCGGCGTCAAGCCGTACGCGGCATGGAAGCAACTCCCGAACGACGCGCAGATCGCGCCCTACCATCGCCCGGATAAAATCAACATCCTTGTTGTGGGCGGAGAAACGAGCCCGTTGTGGAAGATATCCGACTTTGACTTTACAGCCGGCGCATCGGTTGACAAGTGGATGGTTCGATCCTCCTGCGACCGCGCGGATAGCCGGGACAAGGGCACGGAAGAATCGCACCGAGCCTACGAAGCGCCCCAAAACTGACGGAACATAATCTCGAGCCCGGGCCGCATCTCGGATCGCGCGCAGCGGTCCCGGCTCGGGTTCTCTCCATAGAATGGCCGTCTCTTGAAGAGCGGGAGAGGGCCGGAGAGGCTCTAATCAGGAAGAAATCTGCGCCGCTCTTTTTTCAGGCGCCGATACACGTACAGCGCAACAATCCCCAGCAGAAAAATCACCACGACGATATCGATGATGTGGCTGTATTTCATGACTTCGTCCCAGTTGCTCTTGAGAACATAGCCGACGTAAGTCAGGAAGGCATTCCATATACCCGCGCCGAGAATCGTGAAAGCGGAAAACTTCCAGATATTCATCTTTCCCGTTCCTGCGGGAATGGAAATGAGATGCCGTACAACGGGGATCAGCCTGCAGAGGAAAATGGTCAACTCCCCGCGCCTTTTGAAAAACCGTTCGGTTGCCTCCAGCTCATCCGCATCGAGAAGCGCGTATTTCCCGAATCTGTTAACAAAAGGCATTCCTCCGTAGTAGCCGATGTAATAAGAAATGAGCGAGCCGACTATGCTCCCCAGCGTGCTCACCAGAATGACGCTCCGAAAAGTAAAGGTCCCCTGTTCAATCAGGAAGCCTGCGAACGGCATAACCGCCTCGCTGGGAACGGGAAAGATCATGCTTTCCATCGTCATCAGGATGAAAACGCTTGTATAGCCGGTTTTTTCTATCAGATAGGTTGCATAGGTTGCGATGAATTCGGTCAATCCCATGTTGGTTTATCCGTTCCTTCCCCCAAAGCCGGAGGTGGGATTTTACCTTAGGATCCGGATCTCTGGAACATCATCCCGATCTTCCATGCAACATTTTATTTGGATTTCACTTTTTGAAGTGTCGTGGAGTTCCATGCCGGCGTTCGCCGAAGAAGCGATCCGTCGGCACACAGCCGATCGGTCGGGGAACAGCGGGAAGAGTGGGATATTTGCGTTCCCGCCATTTTGATCGTGCAAGACGGACATCGTCAAGGTAAACTGCAGGCTCACGGTTTTGGCATCCCGGAACACGGTGGAATTCCGTGACGTTCCCAGCGCTGTAATCGGGGACTTCGGCTGCATTTTTTGCCACTATCGCTTCTATCCGGATGGGAAGGCGGCAGACCGGGGATCGATCCGAGAGTCACAAGACCAGCCGAAACCGGACGTTAAATCTGGAATCTGATGGCACAGGGTTCCTGCGGCTGTATGACCGCGGGAACCCTTTTTCATTTTGCAGGAGGCATCGCATGCAGGCTGTTGTCGTTGAACAAATCGGGCAGTTCGCCATCAAAGAAATGAGCGTGAAGCAACCGGAATGGGGCGAGGTGCTCATCAAGGTTACCGTAGCCGGCCTGTGCCGGACGGACCTCAAGGTGATCCGCGCGGGTCATCGAGACCTGGTTCTGCCGCGATTTCCCGGGGAGGAGGGAGTAGGCACCTTTGCCGGCATCGGGCGCGGCGCCAAAGGCGTGGCCGCTGCCGCCGCCGCGCAGGA
>CAZLHW010000002.1:3706-17554 GCA_964559085.1 uncultured Acidobacteriota bacterium
CAGGCACCAGTCCCGCCCTCGGGCCCGGAACGCAGGGAATTTGCGAGGGACAGCGTGTCTTTGTCTACCCGGGCAAATGCTGCGGGCTTTGCGAGATGTGCCGATCCGGCGCAGAAAATCTCTGCCGCGAAATGGAAATCATGGGATTTCACCGCGACGGAGGATTCGCAGAATATGTGGTTGCGCCGGCACAGAGTCTTCTGCCGATTCCGGACGGCATTACGGATGCGGAAGCGGTATTTGCGGAACCTCTTTCCTGCTGTCTAAACGCACTTGACCTTGCCCGGCTTGAGGCGGGAGAAGCTGTCGGGATCTGGGGAGGCGGTCCGGCCGGAACGCTTTTAAGCCGTGCGGCACGAGGCCGAGGGGCCCTCCCGACGGTGATCGATCCGGACGCCGCCCGCGCCCGGACTTCCGGCGGCGTCCTCTCTCCGCCCGACGTCCTTTTCGATGTCTGCATTGTGGCCGTCGGCGATGCCGCCGCCTATCAGGAGGCATTGAATCACCTGAAACCGCGGGGACGCCTCGTCCTTTTTTCCGGGCTGCCGCCGCGCCGTTCCAGACTGCCGGTCGATTTCAACGAGCTGCACTACCGCGAACAGACAATAACGGGAGCCTATGGATGCACGCTCCGGCACGGAATCGAAGCGCTGGCAGCCATCGCAAATAAATCTTTGCCGGTAAGAGATTTGATATCCCATACTCTTCCCCTGCACCGTCTCGAGGAGGCTTTAAATCGGGTGGAGAAAAGGGACTGTATGAAAATCCATCTATACCCGGCATCGTCCCTATAAGGAGCGTTTCATGGATCAACGGGCTTTGAAAGAATTCGGCGCCGGAATCAACCGTCTCATCCGGAGAGAAAACCTCACCGAAGAAGAAACCTATGACATGTTCCGGGCTGTGCTGCTGAACGAGCAGCCGGATCTGCAGCAGGGCGCTTTCCTGGCGGCGCTTGCGGCGAAAGGCGAGACGATCGATGAGCTTGCCGGCGCATGGCGCGCGATCTTTGAACTGGATACAAATCGCGCTTCGGGAAGATTGCCGCAGCCGGTGTTTGAAAACTCCGGCACCGGGATGGACGGGGCCAGGACATTCAACGTCAGCAGCGCTGCCGCCATCGTGGCCGCCGCCTGCGGCGTACCGATGGCGCGCCACGGAGCGCGCGCCATCACCTCAACCTGCGGTACCGTCGATATCCTGGAAGCCGTTGGAATCGACGCCGACTGCGACATCGAAACAGTGGAGCGCAGCATCCGGGAAGCAGGCATCGGCCTGTTCAACGGCGCCAGCCCCAAAGTGCATCCGGCCGGCCTCGGAAGGATCCTCAGCCGGATACGTTTCGGCTCAACGCTCAACATTGCAGCCTCCCTTGCCCATCCCTGCAAACCGTCGATGGGACTTCGGGGTGTTTACGCCGAATCCGTGATGGAAAAGGTAGCAGACACCATGCAGCGGATTGGATACAGACGGGGAATGGTCATGTTTGGCAGGGATGCGGAAACGGGAGCCGGCATGGATGAAGCGTCCATTTCGGGCGTAACGGAAGCGATTGAGTTTGCGCCTGGAAAAAGGCACAGGATCTGCTTTGCGCCTGAGGACGTCGGGCTCCGGCGGGCCCGGGCTTCGGAAATAGCGTCCACGGGCTCTCTTCGGTCCGAAACGGAGCGATTTCTTAGCGTCCTGTCCGGGCGCGGCCCCAAAGCGTGCGTGGACTTCACCTGCCTGAATGCCGCCGCCGTCCTCTATGTCGCCGACAGGTGCCGCAGTATAAAGCAGGGCATCGAAATCAGCCGCGAGACAATTGAAACGGGCCGGGCCATGAAGAAATTACAGGAGTGGCTTCGGGTGCAGGGCAGACGGCAATCGCCCGGACAATAAAGGCTTGAATGTCAATTCCGGATGCGCCCCCCGAAGCAGATCAAAAACCGGGCGCGGCCGTCTTTTCTTTTAACGAAGCCGTATTCAGTGCGGGGCCCCTTCCGTTGCCATGTTGCAACCGTGCAAGAAGCGCCTCAACGGAATCCAGTCGGGCAGTCTCCATTCCCTGCATCTTCCAGACGCACCGTTCGCCTGCGGCTTCGATTGCAATGCATGTTTGCGCCGCACCGCCGCGGACAACACGGTAGCCTGCCCGTTCGAGCGCGCGGGCGGTCCAGAGCGCCGGAATCCCTTCGCCGCGCAATTCAATGCTGCCCCTGATGGGAGTGCTGTGAATGAAGGCTCCGGAAGCTTTATCAAAACGGGCCCGCGAATCGGCGAATGCCTCTGAAAAGGTGTCCGACAACACAAGATCTTCGGGTACGCCCTGCCGAAAACCGCCGTTGCGCGGCAGCAGCCACACTCGGTCGGCGCCGCGCAGCGCCAAATCGAGATCATGAGTCGACAACAGGATTGCGCGATTATGCTCGTGGGCAAGCGTGCGAAGCAGGTGCATCAGTTCCACGCGGTGCGGCAGATCGAGAAATGCCGTGGCTTCGTCAAGCACAATCACTTGCGGTTCCTGTGCCAGAGCGCGGGCGATCATTACCTTCTGACGCTCCCCATCACTGAGTTCGCAGAACGGACGGGACGCAAGGTCCGCAATTCCGACGGAGTCCATCGCCCTCCGGATCGAGCGTCGATCCCGCTCGGTCAATTTCCCCAGCCAATCCGTGTACGGGTATCGGCCCATCGCAACCACGGTTACAACCGGCATCATTCCCACATCCACGCGCCGCGTAAGCACCATGCCGATTCTTCGCGCCCGTTCTTTCGCGGAATAGAGGAACAGATTTTTCCCGTCAAGAAGTATGCGGCCTGCGAGAGGAGCGTGCAGGCCGCAGAGGGTGCGGATCAGGGTGGACTTGCCTGCCCCATTCGGTCCCAGCAGGCAAACCAGTTCCCCTGCATCGAGCGACACCTGAATGTCGCGCGCTATCTCCCGGATGCCATTCCGGCCATGCCGATAACCGATGCTCAAAGCCTGAAGAGTCATGACGACGGAACCGCTCATGCAATTTCCTCCATCCTGTTGCGGCGGCGCAAAAGCACACCGACCACGACCGGAGCGCCGATCAAGGCGGTAACCGCGTTCAAAGGCAGCGTGACCCGCGATCCCGGGACCTGGGCGATCAAATCCGCAAACAATGCCAGCACACCTCCGAGCAATAGCGTCGCCGGCACCAGCACGCGGTGGTCGGAGGTTTTTAGAAGCATGCGGCACAAATGAGGCACGGCAATCCCAAGAAATCCGATCGGACCGCAGAATGCCGTAACGGAGCCGGCCAGCACTGCAGCCCCGATAACGAGGGTGCGGATGCGTAAAACAGGAATGCCCATGCTTTGTGCGTAGGTTTCCCCCAGCAGCAATGCATTGAGCGGTTTTGCCAGAAACCAGGACCCGCCGACTCCCGCCATAACCGCAGGAGCAAATACCATCATCTGCTTCCAGGTCACCGACCCAAAAGAACCGAACGTCCAGTTTATGTAGTTATGCATCGGATGCTCTGCGGCAAACTGCATGAGAATGCTGACCAGCGAGTTTGCAATATAGCCGAACATCAATCCAACAATCAGCAGGGTAAGGCCGTTTTCCGCTCTGCGGGCAACGGCGAGAACAAAACCCAGCACCGCCAGGGCGCCCATCGTGGCGGCAAGGATTGTGGAAAGTGTCCCGGGCGCGCCGCCCTTAGCCAGCACCGCGCCCAAATTGAGCCCGCCGGCCGCCAACACCACCAGGGCCACACCAAGACTCGCTCCGGAATTGATTCCGAGGACAAAAGGATCCGCCAGCGGATTGCGAAAAAGGGTCTGCATCTCCAGCCCGGCAATCCCCAGCGCCGCTCCGGCCAATAAGGCGGCCATCGCGCGGGGCAGCCGGAAAAACAGAACAATCTGGCGCCAGCCGTCGGGAACATCTTCGCCGCCGAGAAGAATATCGGCGACGGCCCGAATCGGGATCTGCATGGAACCCAGAGCAAGCTCCAGGGCAAAAGCCAGCATGAGAAGGGCAGCCAGCACAAGCCATACAATGCGAGGCGCCCGCGGCAGCGGCAAGGCCATCTCGGAAATCGCGCCGGAAGTCTTCATGGTCTGTTTACTTTCTATGGAAGCTCCCAATACCAGGTGCGCTGTTGATGGGGCAGCAGTGCGGGGTGGACTATGCTGATCAGATCCGCCAGCACCCGATCCGGATTCGCCACGCCTGTTTCCCAGATTTCGTTGCCGCCTCCGGCATTCATTCGCGCGTTGTTGTTATATACGCGTCCTGTACGGAAGGCTCGGAAATAGGAGCCGCGTTCGTCTTTTCCCGCAAGCTCCTCCCTCGACCGGCACAACCCGGGATCAAGCCAGACATCGGCACTTTGGGCGCGCTCAAGAACCGACTCCACACTCACGGGAATATTGCCCGGATTGCCGTCGTCCCCCCATATATACGCGGCGCCGGCGTCGCGCAGCAATGCGGCCATGTAGCTGCCCCCGCCGGGAACATGCCAGACACCGCGGAAGTTTTCGCCGCAGAATACTGTCGGCTGCCTGCCTGCCGATCGCGTTTTTGCGGCCAGCGCTTCATAGCGCCCGGCGATTGCGTCAAACAGACGCTCCGCCTCATCGTCTTTATCGAAGAAGGCCGCAATGAACTTGATCCATTCCGTCCGGCCCAACGGTGTTGTCTCCATATACTCGGCATTGAGCACCACCTTAAAGCCGGCTTCCCGGATCTTATCCTGGCGATCGAACTCGGGATTTCCCGTCCCGTAGGTCATGATGAGATCGGGTTGAAGGGTGAACAATTGCTCCATATCCATTTCATCGGTCATGCCCGATCCGTCTCCGACCTCTTTGATAAATCCGGCCTGAATCCGCGCGGCAACGCTGGGAGTCGCTACCCTTTTGCAGCCGACAATTCCGGCAATAGAGTCTTCAAGACCAAGCATGGCGAGGTATGCGACATGCGTCGTGCTGGTAACCACAATGCGCCGCACCGGGGTCGTTACTCGAATGGCGCCCGCCTCCATTCCGGGTATTTCTAATCCCCGCGGCGCGAGTACATAGGTGCAGGCCGTTTTCGCATTCCGCCAGGGAGACAGGACCCGCACGATCCTGTATCCCCGGCGCTGTTCTATCGTGAAGACCTTTGCATACCGGACGGACGGACCCGGTTTCTTCGGCTCGCCGGAATATGGCGCGGAGGATGCGGCATCATCCGGGGGGCTCTCCTTCTTCCGCTGGACAGCAGCGCATCCGAAATGCATCACGGCGCAGATTGCGAAAAATATAAGGAGGACGCCGGGTCCGTGCGCGAGTTTGTACTTTGTTTTCATGCGATCCACTTCTTTTTCAGCGGTATCCGACGGTTGCTTGTATCGGAAGATCTGGCGTTTCTTATCCGAATCGCGCTTCGCTATCTTTGCGGCTTTGGGGCGAATCCGGCTCAACCGCAAAGAAGCGAAGAACGCGAAGCATCGCAGCCAGTCTGTTAAGGCAATTGATCGGTGCCGCCGACCAGGAGCGCGTCCGAGAATTAGGAGGCGCCTCGTTCCGAGCGCCGCGCGGGAAGATGCGAGGCGGCGCGACGCAGGCGATGTCGGCGCATCGTCGAGGAGCGCCAACGAAGCAGAGGCCCGCGCGCCGCCGGAACCCTTTGGGCGCAAGGGGGTTGCGGACCAATATCTGCGTTGCTCGTCGTCAACGATGTCCCCGCAATGCTTGCATTGCGCGGCATCAGCCTCCTCCTCGCGCCTTGATCTTGGCCCGCAAGTCCCTTGCGCGCAACATTTCTAACTCTCGGACTCGCTTCTAGAACAGCACTTTCATGCCGCCAAAGGCGGATGCGCCGGGCGTCCCGTATCCCTTTATTTCCTCATAGCGGCTGTTTAAAAGATTGTCCACCCGGCCAAACAGCCGCAGATGCCGCGTCAGGTCGTACATGGCCCCGAGGTTCAGCAACACATAGCGGCTCAATTCGACGCGCGCATACGGATAGACAGAATAGTCGGTGTCATAGCGCCGGCTTGCGTGAATGATGTTCACATTGACGCTCCCGCGCGCAGAAAAACGATAATCGGCATCCAATCCGATCTTGTGCCTCGCCCGGCGCAGAAGATCCAGACCGGTGGCTTTATCCTCCGTATCCGTGTAGGTATAACTGCCTCTGAATGTCAACCGGTCGGAAGTCTGAGCCGACAGACCCATCTCCAGTCCGCGGGAAAGCGCGTTTGCGATATTGGCGTACCTGAAAGTCGCGCTATTGAAGTCCACCATCTCCTCAAACCTGTTGTCGAAATAGGTGGCGCTCACGGACAGCTTCCCGTCGGCAAAAGATTGTTCGAGTCCCACGTCCCATCCTTTGCTTTTCTCCGGCCGCAATCCTTCATTCCCGTAGGTGGAATAGAGCTGATAGAGCGAAGGCGTCTTGAATCCCGTTCCGTAGGTCATCTTGAGTTTGGTGCCGGTGGACTCAATGACGTAGGCCGATGCGATATGATAGGTGCCCTTTGTTCCGAATTGGCTGTGAGAATCAAGCCGCACGCCGAAGGTAGTGAACCACCGCCCCCCCCGCCGGACTTGATCCTGCAGATAGCCACCGGTTGTGCGGGCAGTTTTGTTCGGGAAAACGCTTTCATAGGGACCCCAGGCGCCGTCCGAATAATAGTAGGAAGAACCCTCCTCTTCTTCCGTTTCGACGCCAAAAGTCAGAGCATTGACTCCGCTGATCTGAAAATTATTCTGCCAATCAAATTTGTACATGCGGCCGTCATAATTGTTCCGCATAACGTCATACGGATGATCGCCGTCGGCGTCGTTGCGGTAGCGCCCTTCATGATCGGACAAGGAGAACCCGAATTTCTGATTCCATCCCCCCTGAAAAAGCGACAAACGCCCCTGCGCGCGCAAAAAATTCTGCTCTGAAGAAAGCGTGTAATTCGTATCATCTCCGCCGGGGCCGCCTTGATTATCGAGATCGGCACTCGAAGCCGCCCTTCTGTAAAGAATATCGATGTCGAGACCCTGCGCCGGCGTGAAACCCAACTTACCCGAGAAGGTTGTATTCCCATAACCGTCTCTTTCGTTGTTGCCGTCGTTGCTGTTCGCCACGGAAATTCCGGCGGTGTCCATGCGTGAGAAACCGAAGGAATAGTTGATCCGTTCTCCTCCGCCGCTGATGTCCGCGCTTTCCCTGAACGATTCAAAGCCGCCCCCCTCAAAGGCAACAAATCCCCCGGGCTTCCCCTTCCCTGTCTTGGTAATAATGTTGATGACGCCGCCGATGGCATCCGATCCGTAAAGCGTGCTTTGAGGCCCGCGCAGAATTTCGATCCGTTCAATATTATCCGTAGTCAGGTTTGCCAGATCGAAGGAGCGGCCCGCGGAAATCGGGTCGTTCATTTCCACGCCGTCCATGAGCACGAGAGTATGTTCCGATTTTGCACCGCGCATAAAAACGGAACTGGTTCTCCCCGGGCCGCCTGCCTGAACGATATCCAGCGACGGCACGGTGCGGAGGACGTCAAGAACGGTCGCCTTCTGCAGTTCCTCCATCTCGCGGCTGGTGATGACACTGATGGAGTTCGCCACCTCTCGGGTCGGCGTTTCGGTTCTTGCCGCTGTTACAACGACGATGACATCGTCGATCCGATGCTTGCGCGCATTGGATTGTTCGGCGGCTTTCTGCGAAGCCTCGTTTTCATTATTTTGTGCCGGCGCAGCGCCCGCAATTGCGAACAGCAGCGTCGGCAGCAGCAAAACACGCGTAATTTTTTGCATAGGTTCATTCTCCTTTTTATTATTCCAGGAACATCTCCATTCGGTTCAAACAACACGGTTTCAAAGGTTCGTAAGAATTGCGCGCGCCGCAATAAGAAGCAGCAGGCACAAGATCGATGACGACAGCGCAAGCGCATTAGCCCGCAGCAGATCGCGCCGACACAGAGGCCTGACGGCATCGCCGAGATAGGGGGTCGCCGCCGGTTCGCCGCCGTAATGATTCACGCCGCCCAGCCGCACCCCCAGAGCCCCGGCCACAGCGGCTTCGGATAAACCTGCATTCGGGCTGGCATGCGCGCGCCCGTCGCGCAGGCATATCCGAATGGCGCGCAGGGGATAGAATCCAAGGACTGCGGAGGCTATGCAAACCAGGGGCGCTGTCAGGCGGGCGGGCAAATAATTGGCCGCATCATCCAACCGGGCGGAAGCCCAGCCAAAGTGCAAGTATCGGTCGTCTTTATAACCAAAGATGGAATCGAGCGTGCTGACCGCCTTGAAGGCAAGAGCTCCCACCGGGCCGAACAACGCGGCGAAAAAAAGCGGCGCAGTGATTCCATCCACAATATTTTCCGCGACACTTTCCACTCCGGCCCGGATCACGCCGGGTTCGTCAAGGTTCTGCGTATCACGCCCTACCATCATGGACGCATGGCGCCTTGCTTCCGCAAGATTGTTGTCGCGGAGAGCGGCATAAATCCGGCGGCTGTGACACATCAGGTCGGGGCAGGCAATGCTTGTATACAGAAGAAACACCGACATTGCGTCGCCGGCCGCGGGGTGCAGCTTCCCCGCAAAAAATAAAAGAGAAGCTGCGGACACGCCGGTCAGCCCGACGACGACAAGAGCCATTACAATTCCGGCCGCGCGCGAGTTCGAAATTCCGCGGCGAAGCGGGTTCTCGAGCGCCAAAGCAAACCCGCCGATCCCTCGGACAGGATGCGGGAGCCGGCGAGGATCGCCAAAGAGCAAGTCCAGCAGAAACGCGACCAGTAATTGGTATTCCAGTCTCATCGCCGCTCCATCATTCGGCGGATCCTGTCCGCGCACTCGCCGCTTCTTCCATAAGGCCGAAACCGGCCGCGCCCCTGCTTTCCCCGCCGCAATCGGGGCCGCAGTGTCTTAAACAATCACACAGCCGGAGGTTCTCCGGTTCAGTTCGGACCGCGATACGAAAAAAGCGAGGATCCAGCCCGGCAAAATCATTGCACGTGCGGACGGCTATCCCCTGCGACAGCAGCCGCTGCGCCAGAATCTGCGCATCCATCGCAGGATGGTCGATACGAATCAGAAGAAAATTTGCGCTCCCCGGATACACCGTGAAATTTCCGATGCCTTCAATTTCCCGCGCCAACAGACTCCGCTGTCGCGTCACGTAACGGCGCGCCCTGTCCAGATAATCCTGAGCCTTTACCGCAGCCGCACCCACGGCCTGTGCCAGCGTGTTCACCGGCCACGGCGGCTGCATTTGCCTCAGGCGTTCTATCACCGTCGACTCTGCAACCGCACACCCGAGACGAAGACCCGGGATAGCAAAGATTTTGGTCAGCGAAAGCAGCACAACGACATTCTGCGGGCGACGCCGGGTGAGCCGATCAAGGCCTTCGACGAAATCCGCAAAAGCCTCATCCAGAACAAACAGCGTCGAATCATGGCGGCGGGCTAATTGCCGGATGCATTCAGGAGAAGAGAACCCGCCGGTCGGATTATTGGGCTGCCCGATAAAAACCACTTCATCCCCTTCCAGCACAGAGTCCAGCGACTGCAGATCCAGACGGAATCCCTTGGACTCCTGCATGGGCAAGAGCGTCACGGGCTTATCGGATGCGCGGCATGCCCGCGCATAATCGATGTAGGACGGCACCGGGATAATGCCGCGCCGACCGAAGGCGCGTGCAAGCAGATACAGAATTTCGCTGGATCCGTTCCCAGCGATGATTTCTTTCAAATCCGCACCATAGCGTTCACTCACAGCTTCCAGGAGGGCGGAACAATCAGGATCCGGATAATGAGCCAACGCACCGCCATGCGCGCAGATCATCTCCTGCATCCATTCGGGCGGTCCAAGCGGATTCAGATTCGCAGAAAAATCGAGGATGTCTTTCTCTGCTTTCCCGGCCATCTGTGCCAGTTGCCGCAAATTCCCGCCGTGCGTCATGGCCGCCCACCCAAGGCCGCACCGGCCAGAGCAGGGATGATCTCTGCAATCTCGCACGCGGCACCCAGTGTATCGCCGGTGAATCCCCCGATTTTCTGCCGGCACCGGAAGGAGAAAATCACCGTTGCCATCCCGACGCATCCCGCGGCCATTACGCCCGGCATTCCAAGAACCAGCCATGAAGCCGTTGTCAGCACGGCCGCGGAAACCGAGAGAGTCAGCCGGCTTGGCCGGCCGAATACGGAAGCCAATCCCTCTTGACCGCGCGCATAGGGGGCCGCTTTCATGCCGAACACGAGGGCGCAGCGCCCGGCCACAGGCATCAGCAAAACCACACGCCAATGCAGCGGGCCGGGGGTGGAAGACAATGCAGCAATCTTCAACATAATCGCACAGACAACGGCGACAACGCCCATCGGTCCAGTATGGCTGTCTCTCATAATCTGCAGGATCCGCTCTTTCGGCCGCGCACTCAGAAATCCGTCTGCCGTATCCGCCAGGCCGTCCATATGGAGGCAGCCCGAAAGAGCCAGCATCACGATCACAAGAAGGGTGCTTGCCGGAAGCGGCGGCAGCAGCTTCAAAATTCCCGGATCCAAAACGGCGACCGCCGCGCCAAGAATAAGACCCACCATAGGAAAATAGATCAGGCTCCGCCTCAAATCGTCTTCGCCTGTCTGAAAGCGCGATGGGACCGGAATCACCGTCAGAAATTGAATGGCGGCAAGCAAAGGCTTCATTTGTTTTCCCTGGAAACAGCGGCTTCTTCGAAGGAAGCCACTTCCGTCAGAACACGAACGGCCGCCTCCACAACGTGCATGGCAAGGGCGGCGCCGGTGCCTTCGCCGAGCCGCAGATTTAAATCCAGAAGCGGCACTTTACCCAGATGCTGCAGCGCCCTGCGGTGCCCCGGTTCCACGCTGCGATGGGCTGCTATGGCATACTCGCAGCAGATCGGTTGCAGCCGCTGGGCGATCAATGCCCCGGCGGTGGATATCAATCCGTCCACAAGGATCGGCTTCCTCATTGAAGCCGCGCCGAGAATCAGCCCGGCAATACCGCCGATCTCATAACCGCCGATTTTTGCAAGCAGGCCGACCGGATCGGCGGGGTCCGGGTTATTCACGGCAAGCGCTTTTTCAATAACAGCGATTTTTTGCTCCAGCTGGATGTCGTCGATTCCGGTCCCGCGCCCGGTTGCCTCGGCAACACTGCATCCTGTAATTGCGGCTATGATGGCGCTGCTCGGAGTGGTATTGCCGATCCCCATATCGCCGGTTCCGAAAAGATCGGTGTCGTCGGCCAGCTCATAGGCAACGGCAATGCCGGCCTCGAGGGATTGCACGGCCGCATCCCGCGACATCGCAGGTCCCTGCGCAATATTGCAAGTTCCGGCGCCGACGCGTCGGGAGAGTATCCGGCCCGACTCCGCAAGCGGGCTCAAGTCGCCGGCCACGCCCATATCGACGATCACCACGCGCGCGCAGGCCTGACGCGCAAGAACATTGATGCCGGCGCCGCCCGAAACAAAATTCATCACCATCTGCGCTGTGACCTCCTGCGGATATTTGCTGACGCCTTCCGCAGTGACGCCGTGATCGCCGGCCATGGTCACTATCGTTCGCCGCAAAACGGGCGGCCGCACGGATCGCGTCATGCCGGACAAATCCACCGCAAGATCCATCAGGCGGCCGAGTGCCCAGTAGGGCATGGCCAGCTGCTCCAGCCGCGCATGGGCCGATGCCCGCATGGCGGCATCCTGCGGTTCTATCCGTTCCAGGGTTTGAGAAAGAAGTTTCATTGTGCAGCTCCTTGGAAAATGCTCTCTGCGGGATTTTTGATTTCAAGCGGCTGTCCGGAAACGAGCAAAACAACACGCGTGCTGGCATCCGCCATGATCTGATTGCATCTACCGACCAGATCCCTGTAAAGGCGAGCCAACCGGTTTTCGGGCGTAATCCCCATCCCCACTTCATTGGTCACGACAAGGATGGTTCCCGGGTGCGCCTTGCAGGCGGCGACAAGCCGGGCGCATTCGCGGGCAATATCATGCTCTGTAAGAATTTTGTTTTCCTGCTCCGCATCGTACAACAGGTTGTTTATCCAAAGCGTCAGGCAGTCAACCAGTATGGTCGAATAATCCCGCGCCTCTTCAATCGCGCGGGCGATGTTCCGGGATTCTTCGATGGTGTGCCACCGCCGATCGCGGCGCGCGGACTGATGCAGCCGGATGCGCATTGCCATCTCCTCGTCAATCGGGGGGCAGGTTGCGAGAAAAGCCCGCGGTTCGGGCAGTCGTTCGGCCATTCTCTGGGCATAAGCGCTCTTGCCGCTTCGACCGCCGCCGGTTACAAGTATGATGTGTCCCATGGCTATGCACCCTCGCGGAAACAGGAGTGATTGAACCCGGCAAGCACGCCCCTGTCTCCGAAAAGTTCAAGAAACGTCGGCGATGCATGATTAACCTTGAAATGGATGGAATGCCGGGGTTGGAGTTCGAACAAGTGACACAGGAGCGCGCGGACAACGCCTGTGTGCGGGACTGCCGGAAGGGTGATTTCCGGACAGGCACCGATTGCGGACGCCGCCCGCCGGATGCGGATTAAAAAATCCTTCAGCCGCTGCATCTCATCAAAATTTTTCTTTTCCCGGGAGGATCCGGAATCCGCCTCACGCAAATCGGAAAAGACCTCGATCGGCATACCGGACAGCGCCCCACAGGTCTCAAGATAACGTTTGAGCGCGCTGCAAAAGCACCTATCCGGATAACGCTTTTTGATCCGCGGAGCGATGAAGGTTTCCTGCAGGCATCCCTCCCCGAAGAGAGAGAGAGCGGTGCGGCCGAAAAATCGGGAATGAGGCGCGGCCTCATGCGCGGTGCAGCGCAACAGCAGCTTCTTTGTCACTTTGTCGGCGTCCTTGAAGACTGCGCCTCACAAAGTGCACCGGAATCAAAGCTGCCGGCCGCCTGGTGACGGGCGAAGTCTCAACCTTATTTTTTGCGAACAAGTTTTATCGGCCTGTTCTCCGCCAGAAGAACAAACCGCATTGAGCGCATCGCAACCGATATCCTGACTCCGGGCCTCAAATCTACCGCCTTGCCTTCCCCCGCTTCCCGTAGCCAGGAGCAGAGTGGCTGCTAAGGTTTCGTAACCCGTTACAGTGGCGCAACCGTTCCCGATTCCCACGGGATTCCCGGTATTGCGACGCTATTCTCACGTTCAGTTACAACGTGTTTCAAAGAGCAATTATTGGTTTTTCCCAAAAACAGGGGAATTGTGCGCGGAAAGAGCTCCGCCTGTCAACCACAAATAGGGCTATTCGGGAGCAAAACCTCCAAAGCTATTCTTTTCGAGGCCTCGGACCATAGTGCGGCAGGGGCGCGCCGAATTCATAGGCACCGAGATCCGGAGCTTTCCCCGCGTATCCATCCGTAATATTCGGCAGCTCAATGCCGGCATCGATAGCCGCAGCGCCTTCGCGCAACCGCAGATCCACCGAATCTACGCCCACGACCCGCGTCGGATCCGAAAAATCAGGCATCGGCGCGGCCACAAAGATATCATAGTCCACTATGCGGCTGTGCCGATCCTGCCCTGTTGCCTGGGAATAGGACTGCAGTGTCGGGAAAACCCGCTCCATAAGCGCAATGGATTGTTTCGGATCGGTTCGCCGCATTGGATAGAAATCGCGCTTCTTTTCAAAAGGGGGTGAATTCCACGCAAAGGCTTCCTTCGATCCGGGATTCGGGCGGAATCCGTTGTAATCGGAGGAAGAGTAGTTGGTGAAGGTGTCCATTGAAAACACCCGCGGTGCCGTGCCCTGGCCCAGGATCAGATTGTTCCGAAGGTGCACATTGGACATCGGCGTAAGCTGCCGGAATTCTCCGACGAAGGTATTGTTCAGGTAATAGACCCCGGAAGGTTCACCGTGAACTTTCACCA
>CAZLHW010000002.1:17564-25300 GCA_964559085.1 uncultured Acidobacteriota bacterium
CCCCGCATGGTAAACAACGTTACGGATGAAGTACGCGGGGCCTCCAAGTACAGGCGGCGGGCGCATCGCCCCCAGCGGAGCATTGAAGCATCGGTTGCGCAAGACGCGCACATTGCGGACGGTTCCATCCGCTTCAAAGCAGTTGTCGTGAACCACCGATACATCATTATTGTAGATATCGATGGCTACGGGCAGGCGATCGGGAGGGGTGTTCGGATAACCCTCCGGCATGCCGTATGTGGCATGATCGATCCCGTCATGAAAGCCGCGCACCCGGTTATGCGCCATCACATGCCCCTGGCCGTAGATCGAGACGGCGTAAAAGGATTTCATTTTGGCGCGTTCCGCGAAATCCGGACGGCTCGCCCAGGGCTCAATCGCAAACCAGGTGAAAACATAATTCAGGTCCTCGCGCCCCAGCATGTCATTGTCGGCGATATAGAAGCCGCTGGAACCGGCCCAGTCGGAATGGACGGCGACGCCGATATTTTCAAAGCGGCAATGCTTGACGGTGAGCCCCTTCGTTCCGGCAATTTCCTTCATGCCGGCTTCAATGGCAATATCCGTATTTCGAAATGTGATGCCTTCAAAGTAGTGATATTGCGCGCCCATGAGATTGAATAGAACCGCGTTGCCGTCTCCATCGAAAATGACTTCGCCGTCGCCTGCCGCGACGATGGCAATCGGGCGCTCCGCCGTGCCGTCCTGCGTTAAATAGTAGGTGGCGTCCCACGGCGTTCCGCAACAGGTAGTATAGCCGGAGTTGATTTCGTGCGAGTAATGGTCGTGTTTGCTGAGATAAAGCCCCGCATGAACCTTGAGGATATCTCCGGCGCGCACGCGCGGCGGGGATGCGCGGCTCCAGTCACCGCCAAGCGAGGCCATGTAGTACGCTTCCAGCAGGCCGGAAAAAGCGGGCTCCAGCCGCGGCCCTTTAAAACCCGGCGGGTATACGTGAAACACACGGCCGTCGGCGGCAGGTTTGGGTTCTGCCCGGGTTCTGACGGTAACCGTCTTCACCGTCTCGCCGTCCACGCCATCGGGGTCCTGAAGCTGCAGCCGCACTTCGTATTCCGTATTCTCTCTCAAATCAATAAGACTTCCGGCGAACATATTGGGTGCCGTGTAATCGAGCGCCCCCTTGAGATAGGTCTCTTCATTCTGCAGCCGCAGGAGATCAAGCCCGCGCGCCCATTCCCTCTCTCCTTTGATGCGATAAGCTATCGATACCCGCGCATTGCGGTTTTCATCCCCTTCAATCGGCCAGGCAAAACCAAGCGCCATGAGCGTCGGCGGATCGACGATCAGGTCTCCGGGCTTCGTTCGGTTCTCCGCCAGAGCAAAGGTGGATGTCAAAAATATCGATAGAATGAGGAAAGTTGGTTTTTTCATACCCTGG
Source organism: uncultured Acidobacteriota bacterium (assembly GCA_964559085.1). Classification (GTDB taxonomy): domain Bacteria; phylum Acidobacteriota; class UBA6911; order UBA6911; family UBA6911; genus UBA6911. Next base: position 18,964 of record CAZLHW010000002.1, read on the forward strand.
CCTTTCTTAATCCGTGGAGTCCTTTCAGGTCTTGCAGAAACGCTCTTTAATCGTATCCACTGCAATATATAACCATTCCAATACGGGCAAAAGGGTGTTAAAGCTATTAACTTGGATGCTTGAAATAAATCACACTGTTACCGAATCAGCTTCCCGGTTCCACGGCACAGGCAATGTGCTATAAGTGAGGGATCAATTCCGGTTCATAGCCGTGGGTTCATAGGGCACTAATTCAGGACGCATAGCCGCGATGGATACTTCAATTGCGCTTGTTTTGATCATTCTTGCCGCCACGGTAATCCTTCTTGTTTTTGAGATTTTTCGCATCGATGTCGCGGCCATAGTCTGCATGCTCGCATTGGGATGGACGGGCATACTGGATCCATCAGAAATGCTCTCCGGATTCTCCAGCAATGCGGTTGTTGCGATGATGGGCGTCATGATCATGGGACGGGGCATCGCCAAAACGGGGGCGATGGACCGCTTTTCGCAAATAGTTCTCCGCAAAGCAGGAACAGAGCGGTCCAGGATCCTTGGACTCCTGTCTCTATCCGTCGGAGCCCTTTCGGGGTTTATTCAAAACATAGGAGCGGTTGCGCTGTTTTTGCCGGGCATCCTGATCATATCCCGCCGCGCAAAGATACCGGCGTCCACGCTGATTAGGCCCATTGGTTTTGCCGCCATACTGGGCGGGACTCTCAGCATGGTCGGCTCAGGGCCGCTCATATTGACAAACGATCTGCTCCGCAGCGCGGGACTAAATCCCTACGGACTGTTCAGCGTAACGCCCGTCGGATCGGTGTTGCTGCTTGCCGGAATCGGATACGTCCTGGTTTTCGGCAGAATCGTCCTGCCCGCTTCCCGGGAACCGGAGAGAGGGGCATCCGATCAGGAAAAGCTGATCAACGCCTTTCACCTTCCACATAAAATTCAGCCGTATGTCATTACAGCCGGCAGCCCTCTGGCAGGCCGGACACCGGAGCAGCTGAACTTATGGGACCGCTATGGAGTCAATATTCTCGCCATCATATCGGACAAAGATGTTGTGTATGCCCCGTGGAGGGGAAGCACCCTGAAGGCGGGGCAGGAGATTGCACTCCTGGGAGAAGAGGACGGCATCCGCAAATTTGCAGCTGAATATGAACTGAAATCCACAGAGCGTACGGACAGATTCTCAACGCTGTTTGATGCGGTCGGAATTGGTCGGACAGACCATTCGAAAATATTCTCTCCGCAAACGCTATGCGGTCGAGCCGATTTTAATGTTCAGCCACGGCGAAGAATTGCGCGGCGATATCTCCGATCGCGTTATAGCGGCGGGGGATACCCTCATCATCTATGGGGCCTGGGAAAAGATCAGCGACCTGAAAGAAAGCCTCGATTTTGTGATCGCAACACCCTTCCAGGCTGAAAAGAAAGATCAGTCAAAAACTCCGATTGCCCTGCTCAGTTTCGCCGTGGCGATTATTCTCGCTCTCACGGACCATCCGATATCGATGGCCTTTTTTACAGGCGCAGCAGCGATGGTTCTATCTCGAGTGCTAAGCATCCAGGAAGCTTATCAGGCGATTGAGTGGAAGGTGGTCTTTTTACTGGCAGGACTCATTCCCCTGGGTCTTGCCATGCAGAAGTCCGGCGCCGCGCAGTTCCTGGCGGAGAGGATTATGGGGGTGGTGCTGGGGCAGCATCCCGCTTTACTGATACTTGCCGTCGGTATTGTGTCCACGCTGTTTTCACAGGTCATGTCCAATGTGGGCGCCGTCGTGGTTCTGGCCCCCCTGGTCATCAGCATGGCGCACATCGCTGGCGCCGATCCGCGGCCCCTTGTGCTATTGGCTGCCGTCTGCACGGCAAATTCCTTTATTCTTCCGACGCATCAGGTTCATGCAATGCTGATGTCGTTCGGAGGTTATCGCAATAGGGATTATATAAAAGCAGGCGGCGGCCTGACCCTGCTTTTCCTCGCCATCTCGACAATTTTCTTTTATTTCCTTTTTTAATCGAAACGGCGGTTCCGGTCCGCCGGATCGGCATGGGCAACCCCTGGCGGTATTTCTCTGCCCACCGCCTAATATGTTTGAAAAGACAAATAATTGAGATATAAAAAGACAACATACAAATACAGGCATTGGCAGAACATAAACAAAGGGGGATCACATGTTTGTGCAGCAGTTTTTCGTAAAAGGGATCGCACACAGTTCGTATCTTCTCGGCGGCACGAGCACCTGCGCCATTGTAGACCCGCGGAGAGACATCGGTATCTACCTCGACGCGGCAAAGGAAATGGGGATGAAAATCACCCACATCCTCGAGACGCATCTCCATGCGGACTTCATTTCGGGACATCTGGATCTGGCCGAAGCTACAGGAGCCGTAATCTATGCGCCCAAATCGGCAAAGTGCCAGTTCAAGCACAAGGCCGTTGCCGAAGGAGACACCTTCAGGATTGAAAACATGCATATAAAGGTGCTCGAAACACCAGGGCATACGCCGGAACACATCAGTTATGTTGTCACCGACACCGGCCGCGGGAGTGAACCGGTCGCCGTGTTCTGCGGAGACACACTCTTTGTGGGCGACGTGGGACGCCCCGACCTATTCCCCGGAATTGCCGAGCAATTGGCGAACAAGCTTTATGACAGCCTCCACAAGAAACTGATGACGCTGCCCGATTTCTGCGAAGTATACCCGGCTCACGGCGCCGGATCTCTATGCGGCCGCGCCATGGGCGCCAAGCGCACCTCAACGATAGGATATGAGCGGAAGTACAACGGCGCCCTGCAGATTTCCGATCGAGACGCATTCATCAAATCGCTGACGACCAATATGCCGGCCGCACCGGATCACTTCAGCCGCTGCAGCGCCATAAACGGGAAAGGGCCCGCCCTGGTGCGCGAACTGCCGGAAATTGCGCCTATGAACCCTATCGAGTTCAAAAAGGCTGCCCAGAAAAAAAACACACTCGTTCTGGATATTCGCAGCTATGAGGCTTTTGGCGGCCAACACATCCCCGGGGCCTACCACATTGACTTTGGCGGCAATTTCGCCACCTTTGCGGGATGGATACTCCCTCCCGACCAGAACATTCTGCTCGTCGCGGATTCATTGGCGGAAGCCCGGGAAGCCGGCGTAGCGCTCAAACGGGTCGGGTTGGACAAAGCCATCGGGTATCTCGACGGCGGCATGTTCGCGTGGGCCAAGGAGGGATTCCCCATGAACCATATTCCCCAGCTCTCCTCGGAGGAACTCAACCAAATTATGGCGAAAGGCAAAGAGTTCACGTTGATTGACGTAAGAGCCTCCGGTGAATTTCAGCTTCGCCACATCGAAGGCGCCGTCAACATTCCGGCTCCGGATCTGCGATCTCGTCGAGACACGCTGAAAAAGTCCAAACCGATCGCCTTGATTTGCAGCACCGGGCACCGATCCAGTCTCGCCGCGGCGCTGCTAAAACAAAAGGGCTTCGAGGATGTTCGGAATGTCGCAGGCGGCATGACCGGATACAGTGCGGCCGGATACAGCGAAGCGTGCCCGGTTTGTGTGGCACCGCATATTCCGAGAACAGATGTGGAATAGACGCGTTGCCGGATCGGATCCCAACAAAAGTCTCATCGATTTAGCTTAAGGAGGCATGCATGGAATGGCTGGCAATGGAACGATGGTCACCCTATGCCGTTGGCATCGGCATCGGCATACTGAGCTGGCTGGCATTTTTGCTTTCAGACAAACCCATCGGTTGCTCCACCGCCTTTACCAGGACCAGCGGCATGATAGAAAAAATATTCCGCGGGAAAAAGGTGCATGAGAAACCGTATTATCAGCAATTCGCTCCGGCCATCGATTGGGAGTGGATGGTTGTAATAGGCATCATCGCAGGCGCGTTCCTCTCCTCCATCATTTCCGGACAGTTTTCCCCGGCCTGGATCCCGGCCATGTGGCGGGCCGAAATCGGCGGTCACATCCCCACGCGATGGGCGGTTTCCTTGTTGGGGGGCATCATCATGGGATTTGGCGCCCGCTGGGCCGGAGGATGCACAAGCGGACACGGCATCAGCGGAACATTGCAGCTGGCGGTCAGCAGCTGGCTGGCCGCTATATGTTTCTTTGCCGGCGGCATCCTGACGGCAATGTTCATTTACAAAGTGCTGCTCTAAACCGAAGGAGACGCTATGCTGAAAGCCCTTCATGCAAACAAGAGAATACAGTTGATCCTGGGCCTCCTGCTCGGAGTATGCTTCGGTTTCCTTCTCCAGAAAGGAGGCGTAACCACCTACGATGTCATCATCAGCCAGCTGCTGCTCCATGATTTTACGGTGGTAAAAATCATGCTCAGCGCCGTGCTCACCGGCATGATCGGCGTGCACCTGCTGCGGAGCATGGGACTCGCCCAATTGCATCCGAAACCGGGATCCGTGGGATCAACCGTCCTCGGCGGATTGATCTTCGGCATAGGCTTTGGAACGCTGGGCTATTGTCCGGGCACGGCTGCAGGGGCCATCGGCCAGGGATGCCTGGATGCGCTGCTGGGAGGTGTAGTAGGAATTCTGATCGGAGCGGGGTTGTTCGCGGCGCTCTATCACAAGATTCATAGACCGGTTTTAAGCAAAGGCCACTTCGGAGAAATCACTCTGCCGGAGCTGCTCAAGGTAAACCACTGGGTGGCGGTTGCGGTTGCGGCCCTGGTTATTCTGGCATTGCTGGGATTCATCGAGAAATCGGGAGTATAGCCATGGCGCGAGCTGCGGCTCTGCCTTTCGGGTGGCTTATTCACTACAAGAGATCCGATCTGCCGGCGGATATTTCGGCGGGATTGACAATAGCCGTCATGCTCGTGCCGCAGGGCATGGCTTATGCCTTGTTGGCGGGACTGCCGCCGGTTACCGGACTCTATGCTTCGGTTCTTCCTTTGATCGCCTATGCCCTGTTCGGGTCCTCCCGTCAGCTTGCCGTCGGCCCGGTGGCCATGATTTCAATTCTGGTTTTTGCCTCCTGCTCCGCACTGGCGCCTCCGGGATCGCAAGACTATGTCGCCATAGTCCTGCTTTTAACGCTCATGGTCGGCGTGTTGCAGGTAGTCGCAGGCCTTGTCCGGCTGGGGTTTCTGATCAACTTTTTCTCGCACGCCGTCATCAGCGGATTCACTTCGGCCGCCGCGATTATTATTGCCCTCAGCCAGTTAAAGCATCTGCTGGGCATCTCTTTCGGAAATGAACAATCGGTATTCGTTCTTTTGCGCGACATCGTTCTACACGCCGGCAAGACCCATATTCCGACGCTGCTCGTTTCCATTGCCTGCCTTGCCGGCCTGTTTTTTTTCCGCCATCGATACCCGCGATTCCCTTCGGCTATGCTTTTTGTTGTTGCGGGTACTCTATCGGCCTATCTGGGCCTTGCAGAATCGGGGCTCAGGGTGGTGGGGCACGTGCCGCGGGGGCTGCCCCCGCTCACCCTGCCGGGATTGGACCTCGACCTTGCACGTGCGCTTCTCCCCAATGCACTGGTCCTCGTTTTTGTCGGTTTTATGGAATCGATTTCGGTTGCCAAATATATCGCGGCGAAATCAGGCTATAAAGTGGACCCGGATCGCGAGTTGATTGGGTTGGGCGCCGCCAATCTGGCCGGCGCTTTCTTTTCAGGGTATCCGGTCACCGGAGGGCTCTCGCGGACTGCGGTGAATTACCAGGCCGGAGCCCGCACCCAACTTGCCTCCCTTGTCACGGCCTCTACGATACTGCTGATTCTTGTGGCGCTGACGCCGCTTTTCTACTATCTGCCCAATGCCATACTGGGAGCCATTATCGTGGCGGCGGTAAGCGGCCTTATCGACTATAAAGAGGCAATCCATCTCTTCCGATTGAAGAAAGCGGATGGGTGGATGTTCCTGGTCACATTTGTCTGCACCCTGACTATCGGTCTGGAGCAGGGATTGCTGATCGGCATGGTCTTTTCGCTGATCCTGTTTATATGGAAAAGCGCCTACCCGCACACGGCAGAACTCGGATATCTCCAGAATGAAGGAGTCTTCAGAAACATCAAGCGATACCCGCAGGCTAAAATCTATCCGAACATCCTGATCCTGCGTGTGGACGCGTCCCTCTACTTCGCCAATATGAAATTCCTGGAGGATCGGATTGCAAAAGACCTGGCCGCTCGACCTCAAATAAAAGAAATCATCATGGATCTCTCAGGCGTCAACGACATGGATGCGGTTTCCATAGATGAATTGGAAATGCTCATGGAAGCCTATGCGCACCAGGGGATCCGTTTTTCTTTTGCCTCCATGAAGGGACCGGTGCGCGCCCTCGTCGCGCCGGCCGGGGGGGCCCAGCAAGTCGGC
>CAZLHW010000002.1:25310-26426 GCA_964559085.1 uncultured Acidobacteriota bacterium
TGGTCTAGTTTTTTGCTCCCCTTCGGGCCGGCCCGCCGCCCCCCCCCCCCCCCCCCACGCCGGGTGGGAACAGAAATTCGGAGACCGGATTCATTACCTTTCCATCCAGCACGCCTTGCGCGGCATAGGGTGCACCGATTTTTAATCGGCGCCCTGGTTCAGGAAAAGCCTATTCAAAAGATCCCCCTGTTTCCAGATGGATGTTTTACCGATGCCGGAATCGGCCCTGGAACCGTCGCCGGCGGGGCCCCACGAATCTGTAATTGCGGGCCTCGAACAACAGCGGATTCCATTGCCATCTGCTCGTGCGCAAACATCGATTCCGCGTAGAACTTCCGCAAGCCTTCCATGAAACCCGGCAGCTTGGGCGTCGGGAATGAGCAACTTTTCAAGCTCTTCAAAACCGTTGAAGTCCCTGATAGTCCGCATCGTGTTTTGCTCCGCATTTCGGCATCCCTGAGATATCCTGCAGGGGAATTCCTTCAATTCACGTTTGCAAACCGGTCCAGGCGCAACTTCCTCAGAATGGGTATCAGGATGAGGTAAACCAATACCACCACAATGGGTGCAAACAGAAGCCACACAACCACGCCTCGCATGGTTGCCGTCCACAGACCGATAACGGTCTTCCAAAGGTTTTCCTTCATCATGCGTTGAATGAAATCCAACGATAAATTGAGGGATTCAGAACCGAAAAGCCATTCGCCTGCGTGCAGAAACGGGATGAGCAACGCAAGCTGCAGGGGATACACAAGAAGATTTGCAAGCTGGATGGCCGGCAGATTAAGTCGAAACAGCAATGCAGCCGCGGTGCACAGCAGCGTTGCGGTTCCGAGCGCCGGCACCATACCCAGCGCAACGCCCAAACCGATGCTGAGCGCGAGTTGTTCCGGTGTCATTCCCGTTTTCAGGAATGTCATCAGCTTCATTTTAATGGATTCCACCAAATACCTTCACCCGATCCGACAAATTTGCGGCAATAAAATTTATGCAAAAACAGCACGTTATTATTGTACCCGGAATCCCGGCTTCCTTTTAGAGGCAATAGGAGCCGCACCGGAGCGGGCCGCGTAAAACCTCCTTTCATTGCAAAAATTTCTGGGAGAGCAGATAACT
>CAZLHW010000003.1:0-6623 GCA_964559085.1 uncultured Acidobacteriota bacterium
CATGAGCGGATTCAAGGGCGATGCGTATGAAAGGGTGATACTGAACAACGAGTACGCCAGCCATACCTGGATGCTCAACAACAGGGATGGAGTTCCGATGGTGGGGTTGAACGTCACCGAATTTCTGCCGCACGGCCTCTATCACGAGTACGCCGGCATCTTCTGGAACTTTGCGAAGCACTATTCCAGAAACCCGGAAACCGGCAAAATTGCATACAACCCCTTTGTCAATTAAGGGGTGGGAAGAGGAGTCATTGTGAGAATAGTTGTCGCCCGATTCACCGCGTTTATTGTGATTTTCCTGGCAGCGGGTGTGTGCAGCCTGATGCGGGCAGAGCCAACATACTCCTACATGAACTATTTCAACCGCCAAAAGAATTCGGCGACGTTCGAGCTTCTTGAAGAAGCGCGGCAGAGTGGACCCGCCGCCGTTGCAACCTTGTATGGAAACGGGGAAAAGCAGTTTAAACCGCATCCCGCCTTGGATAAATTTCCTTCTGGAAGCGAGTTTGTATATCGTTCCGCAAATCTCATCGGGGGACACACGGCAGCCCGGAACAAAACAGGTGTGGTGGTTTTTGCGGAACGTTCCTTCATGGGAAAAGACGAGGCGCTTGGCTTCCTGACTAAACTGGGATTGATTGAGCAAATCAATGCAGTGACAGGAAGCATCATTCTCATAACCCCGGCTGATCCCAGCGCCGGCTTTACCAAGTCAGATCTAAAAAACTATTACACGCTGCACGGCGTCCTGTTTACACAGAAGGCTTCTGAGCGGACGAATAAGGGAGTTCTCTACTATCCTGAAGCAGAATACTGCGGGTCTTACGGCAAGGTGTATTTCATTGGCATCGAAGGCGGCGCCACCTTCATCAACAATTACATCGCGCCGGGCCGAGCGGATATCATCGGTCTGTGTGCCGGCCTGATGCTGATCGGCGGTGAAATGGCAGCGTCCGGGAAGGTCAGCAAATACGTACCCGCCTATATTCTCAATGGCTCGCAGACTGCCGTTGAGCAGTATCGCAGGGTCAATGGGACGGACGCCTACCGTGTGGAGAAGGGTATTGAAGTGTTCTACAACCAGCTTGTTCCGCTGCGGCGGGTGATGGTTGCGAGAGATAAACAGCCGGATCTCTCCACGTATATTGCAGACGCTTTCCACAACCTTTTTCTTGAGGCCCAGCGTGTATCTGTTATCCGCTCCATGACGCAGGAAGCGGTGCACACCCCGCCCTATCTGAACTACGTCCCGGCGCCCGAAATCAGCCGGTATGCGTTGTGCAATCGCAATGCAATCGTCAATGGGGTCACGGCAAAGGGCCGGCTTCACGTCTCCTTGCATCAAGAAGAGATATTCAACGACCTGAAGACCAAATACGATCAGTATCTGCAAACCTGGTATGAATTCATCCCGCAGGACGTTTTGGATGGGACCGCGGCTAAAGGAAGCGTTCCCGTGATTCTGGCGCTGCATGGAACGGGGGATGACCCCTTGATGTTCGTTGATGAAATCGGCCTTCTGGAAGTTGCCGGACGGGAAAAAGCGGCCGTAATCGCTCCTTTCGAAGAAGAGCTGGTCATCGTGCATGAGGGAGCGCGCGCTGCAATGGGAGTGCCGGTCTCCGAGGGGATTCTGGTGAAGGCATTGCCGCGACTGATAGACCACGTACTGAAGAAATATCCGGCGCTGGATGCTTCGCGGGTCTATGCAACCGGATATTCTCTCGGAGGCGGCGCCACCCTCCGGGCTATTTATGGCGGCATGGAAAAAATCGCGGCTGCGGTTCCCATGGCCGGGATGCACGAGGACCTGGTCTATTCCAGTACCCCTGAAGAGGATGCCCGACTGCGGGAGATTGGAATGCCCGTCATGGTTCTGACCTCCACCTTCGATCTGGGCTTCAACCAGGCGGAAGGCCGACTGACAGATAATACGCTCAAGCAGTTGCGCCACTTTGCCGGGGTGAACCGGATCCGGCTGGCGGATGTCGGCGATTTTTCAGCGAACCCCATGATTGGTTATACGGCGGACCGGATGGAGGTGACAACTTTGGCAGGAGAATGGCGCACCTTTCTGTGGTCCTTCAAAAATGATGAAGGGGTGCCGATTCTGAGCATTTCCTGCACAGAAAATCTGACACATGCCCTGTATCCCAATTATGGCGAGATCGCCTGGAACTTCATGAGGCATTTTGCCCGTGACCCCAGGACCGGCAAATTGCTGTACACCCCTTCGAGTCCCTGATAGGAATCCCGCCGTTTATAGGTATTCCTGCGATGAGCCCTCCGGCTTTTCTCTCGGAGCGGTCAAGTCAGGACTGCCGGACCAGGTGTACGGCGTGGTTCTTTCTCAACAATGCAGCAGTCTGGTAGAAAGGTATTCGCCTTTGGCTTTCAGAGGTATGTCCGAAGCCGCGCCTGTCAGGTTTGCCATTATTCCAGCAGGTCCCTGCGAAGCTTTTTGATTGTATCCTCGGAAATACCGAGCCCCTTTTGCACATAGGCTTCCATGGAGCCGTATCGCTTGATTACGGCGTCGTGCGCGGCATCCAGATATTCCGGTTTGACAAAGAACATGCCTTCGTAGCTTGTCATGTCAACCTGTTCGGGTGGAATCCCCTGCTTTTGGGCAAGGCCTTCGCGGATGGTTTTAAGCTCTTTTTCATTTTCTTCGCGGCGATAAAAATTGGATAGCAGATAATCTTCCCGCACCGTTTCCCATGGAACCCCAAGCAGGCTCAATACGATGGCGGTCCCAATCCCCGCCCGGTCCTTGCCGGCCGTACAGTGAAAGACGAGCGGACGATTGCCGGGTTCTGCCAGTTCGCGGACTAAGGCGCTATAGACATCGGTGCGATGAATCATGATCGATCGTGTCATCTGAAGCATGATGTCCGTACGGCCTGAGGCATCGGATCCGGCTGCCGGGTCTTCTTTGGGGAGACTGGCGGGATCAATGGGGAGGCTGACGCCGCGGACCCCTTCCGGTAAACGGTCTTTTCCTCGCGTTTCGACTTCATTGGTACTGCGCAAATCAACAACGGTGCGGATATTGAGCGCCTTCAGCCTGGCAAGATCCGCATCCGAAAGCTTGCTGAGCTGGCCCGAGCGATAAAGCATTCCCCACCGGACTGTGCGGCCATCCGCCGTGCGATAGCCTCCCAGATCTCGGAAATTGCCCTGTCCTTCCAGCTTGATCTGGCGTTCGCGTTCGCCGGCATGAGGTTTTGTTTGTGCCGCCTGTTGAGCATACAGCGTCCATGGCGCGGCAATGATTGCCGCAAAGAAAACTGCGGGGAACAGATACTTTTTTTGCATTAATATTCCTCCAGGTGAAATAAGAGCCGGGGATGGAAAGGAGCCGCCCTCGACTTCAGTTCGTGTCATTACTCGGAGATGCAGGTTCGCAGACCAGGATTTCTCCTTTGCTCAAGCCGGATGTGTCGCCGATGTAGCGCTGGACCCGATAATTCCACTTTTCTCCCAAACCGGGCAGGCCTGAATCCGCCAGTTGATTTGCAAGAAGGCGCAGGAAAACAGGTTCATACGTGCAGGCATAGAAAAAGGTCGGGAGAAGCTTCAGCGGCTCCAGTGCCACAATGGTGCCGCGGGACATCCATGCGCCGGTCCGAATCCCCGCTTTCCCGCAAAGCAGCAGCGTGCCTCCCAGCATCTGCAGCCCGGCAAAATCGCCGACGCGGCCCCGGATGCAGATCATGCCGCGCCGCATGCGCATGGCCACTTCAAGACCCGCATCCCCCTCGATATGGATCACGCCGCCACGCATGCCCCGGCGGCTGCCGCGATAGGCCGCCCCTACCTGGCCGCCGGCATTGCCGCGAACGCAGATCCTGCCGCCGCGCATTTCCGCGCCAAGCCAGTCTCCCGCATTCCCGCTGACCACAATGGAGCCTCCGGTCATTGCGGAGCCCAGATGCATGCCCGCATTCCCATGGATGCGTATGCTTCCGTCCGTCATGGCGCGCCCGATCCACTTCACCTTTCCCAGGTCTCCGTGAATCTCGAGGCAGCGGCTTCGTTCTCCTTCCACCTCGAAGAAATCGCCCAGCCTGCACGGATGCTTTCCCAGCATTACGGGCAGTTCCTGAATTTCTCTGTTCGACAGGCTGCAACATACATCCGGAGTAAGAACCTCGGCTTCCAGCGGAATTTCGAGTTCCTTTTTCAGCCGAAGCTGTACAGTCGGTTCGCCGTCCACGGGATTATTCCTTTCCGCTGTCCGTCCCTGCCGCGGCGGAACCCTCTGTGCGCGCCAGTCTGGCGTCTACTGCCGCCTGGATGCGATGGAGCACCTGTTCATCGGTCGGGTAGGGGGATTTCAATGCAGGCCGGAGTTGGAGGGGTACTTCATCCATTCTGTAAACGGTCCCCGGCGCGCAGATGCCGGTAGGCGCAGTCGTGATGTGGATGCGCGCCAGCCGGCTTGTGTGCGTGATCTTCGGATCCAGCACAATCGTGGGTATCCGGGCCAGATGCGCGATTGCGGGTCCCGGCATGGTGGCTCCCGGATCCGCGGCCAGGACAAGGGCCGCATCGACATCCCCGCGCGTCAGCAAATCCACAACCGTAAACTCTCCGGGATTGTATCGGGGATAGCCGCGGCTGAAATCGACGCCGAAGGGATACCCGGTCAGCCATGTTGTAACAACATCCGCCCCCGTCACATTTCCATGACCCCGCAAAGGCATGGCGACAAAGCGCGTAAACTGAGTCAGCTCCGCTCCCAGGGTCAAAAGGGCGGAGGCGTTCATGTGCTTGCCGCGTGTCATGGTGAGGCCCATGCCGAAAAAGATGGCGCCAAAACGGGCGCGCTTCATGCGGGCGGCCAGATCCTCCAGCTGTTCCAGTGTGAGTCCTGTATCTTCGAGGCTGTCCGCACAGACGCGGCGTCCCCGTATCAGGGCTCGCAGAGCTGTAATGACTTCGAAGTCCTTGCCGGGGCGAATCTGCAGAAACAGATCCGCCGCGCGGACCGTAGGCGTGCGGCGTATGTCGATGACGATCATGGTGCGGTCTTTACGGCCGTTCGGCACAAACATTCCCTTTGGCGTCAGCGAGTAGCGCGCGAAATGCCGTGGATGACATTCCGCGGGGTTCGCTCCCCAGAATATGACAAGGTCCGCTCTGTTCTTTATCTCGCCGAGCGTGGCAGCGGGTTTGCCTCCCAACTGGGTGGCTATCTCCGTGGGGCCATGTCAAAGCGACGAGTGATTGTCGAGAATACCTCCAAGGCTCTCGGCGAGCTTTACGGATGCGCGCTGGCTTTCGCAAGTCAGGTTGCTGAGACCATAAACCAGGGGATACGTTGCCTGCACAAGAATATCCGCCGCTGCCTCTACCGCAGTTTCCAGCGTTGCCGGCTTCCCATCTATCAGGGCCGGCGGATAGGAATCCTCGGCGGTGTGATAGGTAAACCAGGATTCTCCCAGACTGCAGGCGTTCTTTGCTTTTGTAATGCGCAACCCTTCCGTATGCAGTTCGATATCGTCACAGGTGCAACCGCAGAAAGAGCAGACGGCGTGTGGAACGACGCTCATTATAATGTTCTCCATCGGTTTAATTTCCGCCCCGACGGGGCGGCGTCTTGAAGGCTCAACCCAGAACTTCGCCGCGCCAGCTTCCGCGGATGCGATAAGGTATCCAAAGCGCGTCTTCAACCGATCTCCAGGCTACGGCTTCGCTGTTTTGGGACAGATCTTCGGATTTTTCATGCAGAACTTTCTGCTGCAATGGTTCCGGTACTGAACGGCGCGATTGTTTCATGAACGCACGGCTCCCTTTGTTAACTACGATCCGATTTTTCATGGGGCGCTTCGGCTGCCTCCACTTCAACTTCAAAACCCTTTTGTTCCGGCATCCCCGTGCCGTCCGTTCCGCCTCCCATCAGCGCCGAGGTGGGGGGACCATAGAGGGCGAACACGATCCCTTGAGGAATGTCGCTCTGCGCGCATTGGAAAATGCCCTCTCCCCATTCGCTGCGCACGCGCACCTGCATGCCGGGAGAGAGCTTCAGCCGGGCGAGATCCTGTTCATTCATGGACAGAGTCCGCACCATCGCCTGATATTCAGCCTCATCTTTCCCGATATTTATATACCTGCCCTGCCGGGTCGATCGTCCGGATACAAATACAAAACTCATAAAGTGCGCTTCTCCAGTCAGCCAGTTCCGGATGATTATAAATGCTTTTGAAATTCTTTGTCAGGTTTTGATAGAGTGAACCGGCAAAATCGTCGTCATCAGGCTCTCGTTCCTTAATCTGCTTGCGACGGCGCTGAGAGAGCACAAAGAGGAGTTGATCCGGCTGGAAATCGCGGAACACGGCGCTATGGCAAGGCATGCTCTCATCATGCTCCAATTCGCCGCGGCCAATGTGGAACTGGCTGCCAGCGCTTCTCGGGTTCTTATGGGAAAGGTTCTTCCGCTAACCCCCAGCAAAGGGGCTCCTCCGGGAACTTGCAACACCCTGGTTTATTTGAAATATGAACCGTTCGGCGTTTGCGCCCTTAGTACGCCGTGCAATGCCCCGCCGCTGTTGCTGGCCACGAACATCGGGCCGGCTCTCGCCGACGGCACCCCCTGTGACGTCAACCCGCCACCC
>CAZLHW010000003.1:6633-11889 GCA_964559085.1 uncultured Acidobacteriota bacterium
AATTCATACCGTACACCCCCGCGATAAATGTTATCGGTATGAAGATCGCGGAGATCCTGAGCGTGCTGGAGCTGCCTCCCGGCATCCTCGGCCCCGAAGGCTACGCCCAACTCAAGTATGTGTGCATCAAGCATATCTAATAAACCGTTTCCGGTTTCCCGTTTTCCGTTTGCCGTTAATCAACGAACGGGAAACGCGGAACGGGAAACCATGGGAAAACGCGAATTTTCATGGCGCAGGGAAGGTACCGCGCAAAACCGCTGTTCCTGGACGCATTCTCGGACAGACAGAAGAAAGCAAATGCTATGAAGGCTTCCCGGATGGGCCCGCGGCTGCGGAATCTAGTCATTAAACCTGAATTACGCTGCACTGCCCGTTGTCCGACGTGCGTTTTGCGCAGAGATCTGCATGCGCAAGTGCGAGATCTGCGGGTCGTGTCGCTCGAAGAATGGGATGGGATCCTAAGAGAAGCGCGCCTATTGGGAGGCCGCAACCTGGATATCAGCGGAGGGGAGCCAACGCTCTACCGGCAATTGCCGGATTTGATCCGTTTGGCCAAAAAGCGCGGTTGGATCGTTCAAATCAACAGCAACGGCAGCCTGATGTCGAAGGAGCGGATACGCACGCTGGTAGAGGCGGGGATCGATCGCGTTATGATCTCGCTGTACAGCCATGAAGCGAGCGTTCATGATGCGATGCGCGGGCTTCCCGGATTGTGGAAGAGGGCAACCGACGCATTGGCTCTATGGGCGGAGCAAAAGAGCCGGCAGCGCGGCCTGGAAGTTGTTGCCCAGACACTGCTCGCGCCTCAGAACCTTTCTCATTTGCCACAACTGTTGCGGCTTCTGAAAAAGCTGGGATGCGATGGCGCTGTCCTCAGCTACCTGGAAGGCAATTATGACGACAGGAAAATTTTCGATATCTCTCAGCTGCAATATTTTCTCGATCAAGTGCGGCCGGAGCTGAAAGAGCTTTTCGATGGGCGGGATTTGCCGGACCTGTTTGCCCGCCGGCGGTGCAACCGCCTGTTTTCAACGAAGCGCCGTTCGTTAAACGATTGGGCCTCCGGGTTGTATCACGGAGACCCCTCTTCGTGTGTCCTCCCCTCCGGTCTGGCGCTTATATTGGCCAACGGAGATGTGCATCCGTGCAATATTGTCGAATATGTGCATGAGCCGGTGATGGGAAATCTTTTTAAAACATCATTGACTGATATGTGGAGGAGCAAGGCTTGGGCGGATTTTCGAAAGCAGGGTCATTCGGAATGCCGCCGGTGTCCCATGGCTTTGCAATGCTTCATTCCATTCACAACCCCGCGGTGGGCCGTCCTGCGAAAACGTTGGGTGCGCCAGGACTCTGCTGATTAGGACCCTTCATTTATAAGGGTAGCTGAAATTAGGGCCTCAGCTTTTCGCGCGAGCCGGTCAAGTCAGGAAACAACGGCCTTGCCGGCGCTGCCCTGAGTTTCTTGAGCGGAACAGGTATCCGAGGAATTGCCCCCAGGCTCGGGCGCAAAATCCAAGAAAGACCGGCAGGGCGGCCTTCAGGTATGGAATGTAAAGCGACTTTGAGCGGCGCAGGCGCCAGGCAACGATGATTGGCAGAAGCACGGGGAGAAGGGGCGTTTTCGCCGCGGCAATCAGGCGCTTTCTCAATCCCAAATGCCGCTCCTGAATCTCCATTGCCGCAAAATGGCGTCGATGCTCGCAGATATGACGCAGAAGATCCAGCCAGTTATTCTCATAAACATGATGCACGGTGATGGCGGGGCAGAAAAACACCGACTCTCCGGCCGCCTGCATGCGCCAGTGGAACGCAGTATCTGAGCAGTAGGCTCCTTCCCGAAAAGGGCCAAAGCGCTCAAAAGCGGCTCGCTTGAGGGAAAGAGCGCAGCCCGGCGCCTCTTGCACGGTTCGCGTCTCCTGCGCGGGAACCCACAAATTGAATTCGCAGAAATAATAGGCCCAGCTCACCAGGGATTTGGAGCCGTTATGGACGGATCCGGACACGGCAAGGTAAGGCCGGCTATGGGCCTGGTAAACAGCCTCGAGCCAGGTTTCCGGAACCACGCAGGCCGCATCCAGGAAAGCAATCAGCTGTGCGCGGGATTCTCGGATTCCGCGGTTCCGTGCTTCGCCACAGTAAAGCCGAACGGGAGAACGCAGAAGTTTTACTTCAGGATAGTTCGCACCCACTATATTGGCAGTCTCGTCGGTGCCGCTATCCACAAGGACGATTTCAAAGGGTCTGTTTGTGCACTGATTGCGCAATGAATCCAGGCAGGCGGCTATGGTAGAACTTGCGTTGAAAGAGGTGATCAATACAGTCACGTCAGGAAAGGGAATTTCCTTGAAATCGTTCATGGTTTTAGCAGCCGTTCCGGTTGAAGAAAGGAGCGACCATGCGATAAACGCGATGCACGCGATGGTTGTTGGCCAGATGAGGGCAAAAGGAGCAATCGATGCGCTGACCCTCTCCTTCAAAAATCCTATGATTCAAGGCCTGGCGGCGGAAAGACCGGTACGCCGGCCCGTTCCAGATCTCGTTGAAAGACTGCTCCTGCAGATCTCCCAGGGCCCGGGTGGCTCTCTGGCAGATCCTTACTTTTCCGCCGGTGTCCAGGAAGGAATAAAACCATCCGCTATAGCAGGGCACGTTGTCGAGCACCGACCGTCCGATCTTATAGCGCAGCAGGACATCGTCGATATTATGGTCAAGTCCGAGGCTGTTGATGCGCGGACGCAGTCGTCGCAATTGTTCCCGCACCACTTCAATTTCCTGCGGTGTCAGCATATACGGCGCCAAACTCTCCTGGTTGAAATCAATAACGACTGAAAAATGCACCCGATCCATCCCCGCTGCGACGGCCCTGTCCACCATGGTATCGAGCTGCAGCATATTGTCACGGTCCATTGGAATGCAGAGTTCCAGTTTGGGAAATCTGCTGTGGAGCGATCTCCGGGTCGACGCTAATCGCCGGATTGCATCCCAGTTGGCTTCGAACACCCCGGGGTTCAGATAGGGATGCCGGGAGGCATAAATTTCCGGTGCAGCTTCGGCCAGGCTGTAACGGATCATAGTCAAGCCGGAGCGAACCAGATCTTCCGCGCCGAATTTCCTGAACAGAGTCCCGTTTGTGTATGCCGTGGATTGCAGCTTCTGGCGCTTTGCGCTTTCCACAAGCTTCAGAAAATGCGAATGCAGCGCCGGTTCTCCGGCTCCTACAAACAAAACCACGTGGGTGCCCATTTTGCCCAGATCCTGGCAGAAGCGTTCGAAAATGTCCGCGTCGATCTCCATGGGAGCGTTGGGATCCAGCAGCGGTTCTGTGACCAGGGGAGAATGCCAGCGGCAGCAAATGCATTTCATGTTGCAGCGGTGCGTAACATCGACATTCACATAGTACGGACCGTGAAAAGCCTTAGTGCCGTGCAACAGTCCGGGGAGAATCCATGCCTTTCGCATCCATTCTTGTGGCTTCATCGTTGATTTCTTTCCTGTTTTTCTTCAATTCTTGCCGGAAGTTTTTGCGCGAGGCATGCCAGCCTCTGGCATCGCCGGGGATTCGAATCGTGTAAACACCATTTCCGGTACAGCTGGTTGAGCAGGCGGACGATACGTGGAGAGGTCACTATAAAATGGCGTCCGCTTCCCCCCATCAGCTTCAGAAGCATTTCGACCGGCCAGCGCATGCCGTCGAAAACGACATGCCTGCGGCTGCTGACTTTGCCCGCGAGCAGGCGGTCCATCAATTCCGGCGTGAAATGCTGATAGTGCCTTGGGTCCGGCTTCATATTCCGGTGCGGCGCGCTTAGAACAAGCCACCCTCCCGGACGAAGAGCGCCGAGTGCGGCATTGATGAAAGCTTCTACCTGTGCCGGAGGCACATGCTCAATAACATCCAGCATTGTAGCCACGTCATAGGCTTCCGGCAACGGATTGATGAGGATGTCGCGCTTTTCAAACTCAAGCCCCGGGGCCATGCGACGGGCCCAATCGATCGCCCGCGGAGAGATATCCACCCCAAGGAGTCTCTTCCCAGGATGCCGGCGCGACAGCTCATACAGAAAACGGCCTTCTCCGCATCCGATGTCCACCAGATTGTCAAACTGCAAGCATCCCAGCAATTCCATGACAATCTGAATCCGCCCAAGATATCGATAGCCCCAGGACCAGTAATGAACCTGCGAAAATCCTTCCGGACCTTCGACCGGCAGGTAATGATAGGGAATACGGTACTGCTCTTCCTGCAATTCCGCTTCGACCAAAGATCCGTCTGCGGAACTGAATGATGGGCGTTTTGCACGGATTCCCTGTGTCGCCGATTCCGATAATTTCAGAGGCAAGGCCGACTCCTTTTTCACCTTTGAGAATATTGTAACAGCACGATAACAGCCAGGACGAAACTGAATCCCGTCCTGCTCGACGCGAAGCCGGGATTCCTGAAAACGCCAATTGCCGACAAAGGGGGAGAACGCCTCCAGCCTGCTTTGTCAGGCCGATTTCCGAGCGATCCGGTTGCCGAAACATCAAGCTATTCCTTGTCTTATCTCCATGATATATAATCCGCAGAATTTCTATAAAAATAGAAGAGTTGCCGATTGAAAATTGCCTTATTCAGAAGGAAGATGGCCGCCTCTCGCGAGAACGATGCGACGGCCGAGTGCCTTCGCGAAGCGGGTCATTCCGTGCAAGAATTCGAGGATCGCCGCAGCGAGGGCGCCTGGGACTGTGATCTGATGTGGATTCAGGGAAATGCGAACTGGTTTCCGCGCACATGTGAAAAGCTGGAGGGGAGCGGTACACAAAGACCCAGAGTTGTTTTATGGCATACAGAGCCTCTTCCTCCCCGGCCTGGATCCGGATTCCGCGCCGCCCGGCTTGGTGTCCGTGAAATTGCAAAAATTCTGTTGCGGGACAGCAGAGCCACCGATCCTTATACCAATTTCCGCCGCATCCGGCGATTAAAGCGCAACGGATTGCCGGATACCCTTGCGGTATCTTCCAGGAGTCGCCAGCAGTACCTCGCCTCGCGCAATATCGAAAGCCATTTCATTCCACGAGGGTACTTTCCCGATGAGCACGGCCGGCTTTTGGGATTACGCCGCACGATCGATGTTTTGTTTCTCGGCACGATGCAGGTTCGGCGTCGGCGCAAAGCGGTTGCGCAACTGGCTCGATCCGGAATCCGGGTGCGGACCGAAGGGAGTTGGCGGGGATCGGAGACATGGGGGCAAAATAGAGTTCAACTGCTGA
>CAZLHW010000003.1:11899-23806 GCA_964559085.1 uncultured Acidobacteriota bacterium
ATTCTATTGAACCTGTCGCGATATCCCGGCGAGTTCGCCGGACTCCGCTTGATATTGGGAATGTGCAACGGGGCTCTCGTCATTTCTGAGCCGATGGACCTGCCCGAGCCCTATGAGCCCGGGAAGCACTACATTGAAACTCCGCTGGTGCAGATGCCCGACGCAATCCGCTACTACCTGGAACACCCGGCAGAGCGCCAGCGCATTGTCGACGAAGCTTATCGATTTGTAACGGAGAAACTTACTTTGAGAACTTCCATACGCAAAATTCTTGAAATCGCGGCGATGGAAGCTGCTTCGTGACAAAGGGGCCGCATACATCCGGAGGGCGCATTATGCATGTTACCTTGTTTAAACCTGTGATCTGCGAGGAAGCAATCCGGAATGCGGAGGAAGTCCTCCGCAGCGGCTGGCTTGGATTAGGACCCAAAACGGAAGCCTTTGAAAAGGCGTTTGCTGCCTATGTGGGAAACCGGTTCTGCGTGGGATTGAATTCCGGCACGGCGGCCATCCATCTTGCCCTGCGATTGCTGGACCTGACGGAAGGCGCCGAGGTCATCACCACTCCGATCACTTTTGTTTCCACAAATCATGCCATCCTCTATGAAGGATGCACTCCTGTTTTTGCCGATGTGCAGCCGGATACCGGTAACATTGATCCCGCCTCTGTGGCCTCGAAGATAACGGAGCGAACGAAGGCGATCCTTATTGTTCATGTGGGGGGATATCCCTGCGATCTGGATGAGCTATACGCTCTGGCAGGCGCACACGGATTGCCGTTGATAGAGGACTGCGCCCATGCTTGCGGCGCCAGCTATAAAGGCCGCCGCATCGGGAGTCACGGAGATTTTCATGCCTTTTCTTTTCATGCGGTAAAGAACCTCCCTATGGGCGACGGAGGCGCCCTGGTTGTTAAGGATGCGATGTTTGATTCGCGGCTTAGACGGCTGCGCTGGCTTGGCATCGATAGGGATACGTTTCAACGCACCCGCGATAAGACTTACAGCTGGAATTATGAAGTGACGGAAGTAGGTTTTAAATATCACATGAACGACATTCAGGCGGCTATCGGCCTCGCGCAATTGACGGCGTTGGATGAGGGAAACGCGCGACGCGCTCAGATCGCAGAGCGCTACCGGCATGGGCTGGCGAAGGTGCCGGGCATCCGGCTCCTTGAAAACAAGGCGGATCGGATAAGCAGCCACCATCTGTGTCGCATTTTTGTTGAAAACAGGGATTCGCTGATTCGGAAACTGGACTCTGTCGGCATCGAAACGGGAGTCCATTTCCGGCGCAATGACCTGTTTCCGGTTTACGGCCGCGACGATAGTCTGACAAACGCGGAGAGATACTGGCAAGAGTGTCTTTCGCTTCCGGTTCATCTGCGGCTGACGGATGAACAGGTGGATTACGTCATCGCGCAAATTCGTGGAGGATGGTAATGGCAACTCAGGACGACGTTGGCACTCGCCCCTTGCTTATCCTTGGCACCCATATACTTGCGCCTGAAGTGGCCGATGTGGTGTCCGACATTCCTGGGATCCGCATCGCCGGTTTTGTCGAGAACATGGACCGTGACCGATGCCGGAATTCCATAAACGGGCTGCCCGTGTTCTGGATTGAGGATCTGGCAGGTGCCGCGGACAAATACGCTGCAATCTGCGGCATCGCAACAACGCATCGCAGTCGTTTCACGGATCAGATCGATTCCCTAGGCATGCCATTTGCGACTCTGGTGCATCCCACGGCCCACGTATCACGCACCGCATCGCTGGGACCCGGGACTCTCGTCGGGGCCGGCGCGGTCATAGGCGCACACACGAGCCTGGGCAGACATGTGTTTGTGAACAGAGGCGTTCTGATCGGCCACCATACGCATATAGGCGATTTTGTGAGCCTGCAGCCCGGAGCCAATATCGCCGGAGCATGCACCATCGAGTCTTCGGCCTACATCGGAATGGGCGCCATTGTGATCGACCACAAAAGAGTAGGGAGGCATTCGGTTGTTGCGGCTGGAGCCGTGGTTATTGAGGACCTCCCGGATCATGTTCTCGCAGTCGGTGTTCCTGCAAAAATTGTAAAACGCGATATTCAGGGGAAATAGACGATGGACGAGAAGAAACTGATCATCAATCTGGCACCTACGGGAATGGTGCCCCGGAAGACCGATAATCCCCATTTGCCGATCACGCCTGAAGAGATAGCGGATGATTGCGCCCGGTGCGAAGCCGCAGGCGCATCCATTTTTCATTTGCATGCGAGAGATGAAGAGGGGAATCCTTCCTGGGATCGCGGCCGCTACCGCGACATCATACTTGCCGTGCGCGCGCGGTGCCCGGATGCGATCGTGTGTGTGTCTACCAGCGGCCGCAACTTTCCCGAATTCGAGAAGAGATCGGCCGTTCTCGACCTGGAAGGAGACGCGAAGCCGGAGATGGCTTCCTTGACGCTGGGCTCGATGAATTTTCCCAGACAGGCGTCGGTCAATGACCCCTCCATGATTCAGGCGCTCGCTGACAGGATGCAATATCGCGGAATCGTGCCGGAATTGGAAATCTTCGATTTCGGCATGGTGGATTATGCCAACTACCTGATTGAAAAGAAGGTGTTGCGGGCCCCCTTTTATTTCAACCTGATTCTGGGATCTCTCGGGACGCTCCGCGCGACTCCCTTCAATCTGATATCGCTTGTCAACCAGCTCCCCTCCGGATCCGTTTGGGCGGGCGCCGGAATCGGCAAGGCCCAATTCAAAGTCAATGCCCTGTCGATTACGATGGGCGGCCACGTACGCGTTGGGCTCGAGGATAATCTTTACCTTGACGAAGAAAAGCAGAATCGGGCCACAAACGTCGATCTCGTGAAGCGCCTGGCAACGCTGGCCGCCGCCGCAGGACGCAGCGTGGCATCGCCGGCCGAAGCGCGGCGCATCATTCATCTTCCGGACCGCCGGTAACTTTCCGGTTTCCTCAGTTCAAGATTGCCGCGCTTCAGGACGGGCCCGATTCCCAGGATTTCCCGTTAGCGGATCCCTCCTCATTAAAGCAGCTGCCCTCCTGCATATCCGCCGGATGTCATGGGCCGCATCCCTTTGCCCTGGTCCCTTTGGCGCCACAGTATCCAGCAATACCTGAGCGGTCCAAAGCTGCGGCGCACGCTGCGACGTCTGATGAACGTATAGGAGGCAGCCATGGTCACAGTTGCGGCAGACCTGAAGCGGCTCGATAGCGACCTGGCCAAGGCTTCGGTGCCCGAGCTTGAGAATCTGGCGCAGCTTGCGGTGTCCGCTTTGAGCAGGGGAAAGCAGGAGGTAACGGTTGACCGGGCAATGCGTCTGCAAAAAGCCCTGATCTGCAAGCGGCGATTCGAGCCGGCCCGAGGCCTCGGCGAAAAGCTTCTGTCTCTTATCGAGGCAATAAACCGACAGATCCTTATTCCGGGATTCCTGAGCCGCGAAGCGGTCGAAAGAATAAGATATTGCAGGTCTCTTTCACCCTTCCAGGCGTGTGCGCAAAGCCAAGGGAAGCGCCCGCGCTACAGGCGCGGAGCAGTCCGCGCCGCCCTGTCAGGGCTGATGGGTCTGTTGGCAGGCAACCCCGGCCTTCGGATGCTTCGCCTCCTTCAGCCTGGGCTGCTCTGCCCCGCGCCTTCGGCGCTTAATGCACCGGCAATCGGCTGGGCTGCTCTGCCTTGCATCTTCGGTGCTTACAGCGCCGCCGATTGTTAGGAGATCAGCCTGTCCGGTCCGGATGGATCCTCAGGATATGTCCGGGTGAACAGGGGAACCGAGACCGGCTGCGCATAGGTTTTTCCGGGTCTATAGTCTGTCTTTGACAGGACCTGATATTCGAGCCTTTTTATCTTCCATTTGCCATTCTTCGGATCCTTTACATAGGATGCCCGGTATACACCGGCTTCGCACCATTTTAGAACCCCTCCGCCGTGCAGGCGCGCCATGTGCACCAGAGACGAATCGGACTCGATCGGAGTTCCAACCTGAACGAAGTAGGGGAACCGGGCCTCGGCGGACAAACGATCCACCGCCACCTCTATCGCTTCCTTTTGCTGTTCAATGGCGGCATCGAAATCCGGAGCCGGCCGCAGGCTCATGCCCGTCAAACCGGGTCTGAAGCAATCACGATAAAGGCGCGCGATACCCCGGCTTTTTCCCATAAAGATTCCGCCGTTAAACACAACCTCTCCGTCTTCGGCAAATAGGTCGACCGCCTCGTCGTACAGTCCGTTGTCGAGACAGGATTCATAGGTGCGGTGCAGCGCGCGGATCGAGTCCTGGTCTTCGAGGATCCCCAGCCGGCGGGAAAGACGATTCACTTCGGCATCGGGTCCCGAGGCGGGCCTGTGTCCGGGGCTCGAAATGCCCGAGGCGGCAGAGGCAATGACCGCAGATGCAGCGGCGCCCATTTTCCACATAAAGGAGCGCCGCCCTGTCTTGGAGCGCTCGGTACTGTTGCCGCGCTTCGATAGTGATTTCAGGATGTTCATCCTAGACTCCTTTCTTGTGGATCTTGGGACCAAAATAATCCCTGATGTCCAGCTGTCCGATGTGGCGGCCAATAGCGCCCGTCAGGCTGAGGTTCACCCCTTGCGCGCCGCCTGAGAAGCCGAAGCCGCAGTCATGCGAGATCTTGGTATTGATCAGTTCGATCATCTCGGCGCCGTTGCAGGCTTCTTCATTCTGGCAAAAGATATATACTCCGTCCCGGAGCTTGACGAAAATGCAGGGGGAACACCACTGTGCGCCCATGGTCTGATTGTCGGTGAATATGGTCCAAGACATGGAGTGCGGCGTCGTGTACAGATGCATGGACGTCATCTGATCGCTGTACGACCATGAATAGGCATGTCCCACCAGCTCATCGGTGAATTGGTGGCGCATATACTGAGGCGCGTTCAATCCTTCGCCTTCCGCCACGCCGAAGAGCGCACGATAGGTTGTTTCATTCCCGTAGTATTTCGTTCCCATGTGGGAGTAGATGCAGGTTGTCAGCCCGTTCAGTAAATCGACCGCGATTGCGACGCACGCACGAGGCTTGCTGTCGGTCAGCAGGTGGGCGAACCATACCAGTTTCTCATCTCCTTCATAAGCGCGGTAGTCTTCTTCGTGCCAGGCGGTCTCCTTGTCTTCGCGGTATTGGAGATTAAATTTCTCCTTGAACTTGTAGTGCCATACCGGTCCTCCGTTGTCGTAACGGACGGTTAATTCCTTGCCGACCAGCATATCGGTAAAGGGCATATTGTGGCCCGCCATCATTTGCGGCGCCGCGGCGCCGCCGCCAAAGGCCTTGGTGCTTTTCAATGCGGCCTGATGGACCTCTTCGTCGGTCATATAAGGAAAATCCCTCACGGGGCGATAGACAAGTCTTTGACCCTTTCCGGGAGCCTGCGGATCGGTTTTTGCCTGGACTACCAAACCCTTCTTTCCGTGTTCATCAAACGGCTCCAAATAGGCCAGTTGACCTACGACCTTGCCGGTCCCCCGGAACATGTAGTATTCCAGTTCGTCTTTTTCATTGAAGCCCAAACGCACGCCTGCCTGGGTTTCCGTGAACAGATCTGCGACAAAAAGGGTGAAGATGCCGGAAAATTCGCATTCGGTCCGGTCATAAATAAACATGTTGTCATTGACCAATACATAGTCCGACGGAGCGCAGTAGCTGAGATCATCCACATGCCGTGTCAATTCCACAAAGTTTGTGGATGCGACGGAGGCGTAAAATTCCAGAGTCTCGATGCCGTTGTCCTGTTTCCAGTACAACCCTTTGCCTTCAATCCTGTTGGTAAGATGATGGCGCTCTTTTGGAGGTTCTTTCCCGGCCGTTTCTACATAGCCGAAATAGATCTGGCGCTGGACTTCCCGGGGATCAAGGGCAATTTCCTTCCCGGAAAGCGTGAATTCTTTTCTGTCGCTGCAGAGCCAGATTTCAAACACCGTTGCGAGATTTGTCTTTAAATCAATGAATACATTGAATCCTCTCGGCGATCCGGGGATCATGTGAGAGAAAAAGACCATCTGTTTCAGAGTCAGGGCGCCATAGCCGGCTTTCACTTTGGCCCCGCCGTTTTCCGTCATTGTAAGCTGCCTCTTGTCTGCGAAGTCGTAGCTCAGAACCGGCCCGCCGTCCGTTACGATCTTGAGGGTTTTGCCGGCAAGGATATCCGAGAATTCGGATACGCTTACCGGTCCCGCATCCGCCGCCTTGAGTTTCTCGGTTACTTGTTGTGGTGTCAGCTTCGTGTACTTAAATCGGTGCATAGGTATATTCATCATTATTTCGCCTCCTCTGAACCGCCCCGGGTTTTCGGGCAAGTTATTTATTTTGATGCAGCTACCATAGCCGATTCCCCCAGCTTTTCACAATAGTTCCTTCCAGACCGGAATGGATTGCCCCGGCTGGTGTTCGGATAAGGAAAGCGCGGAGCAGTGCACCCCAGGTTGCGCACATGCCGGCGCCGCCCATGGGCTGTTGATTTAACAGCCCTCCGCTCCTGGCGGGAAATATGCGGATCAGGCCATCCGCAGAGGCGGCGCGGCTTCGGGATCCACATGGATTTCCAGAAGCGTGGGCCCTTTTCTGGAGCAGATCGCCTGATAGTCCAGCGTTGCAAAGTCTTCAGGATTTCGCAGGACGTGAGCCCGAGCTCCCAGCGATTCTGCCAACTTGCAAAAATCGATGGATGGGATTGGGAGCTCTATCCCGTCAATGCCTGTTCGTCGCAGCGAGTGTTGGATCATCCCGTACGCCCGGTCGATTAAAACCGCGAAGATCACCGGCAGGTTCTGTTCGGCCGCTACGGAAATCTCCGGCCCATTCATCAGAAAACAACCGTCGCCGGTAATGCATACAACGGGTTTATTTTTTGCGCCCAGCGACATGCCGACGGCGGCGCCGATTGCCCAGCCCATCGAGGCGAATCCTACCGACAGATGATAGTTTTCCGGATGACGGCTGAAGAAATAGTGGATGGACCAGGGTACACTATTGCTGTTATCGATGAGATAGCGTGTATCGGCGGGAAAGCGCTGCACGAGTTCGCGAATCAGGCGCGGCGGCTTGATCGCCGAGGATGCGCTTTCCAGGCTGCAGCTCTCCGGCGCGTCCACCTCGATGTGCCGGGGAATATATTGGTCGTATTCCGGGTAGCGTCCGGCGGCTGCAGAATCTGCCTTCAACAGAGCCGCCAGCCTTTTGTCTTCATGGGCGGCCGCCTCAATCCGTGCCGCCAGGTGCTCGAAAATTGTGCGGGGGGCGCCGCAGACGTGAAGGCGCGCCATCGGCGACCTGGCAAAACACTCGGGTGTATTGTGAATGTGAACAAGCCTGTTATTCATCAGAACTGGATCCCATCCGCCGGTTGCCCATTCTCCCAGGTCGGTTCCCGCTGCAAGTATGAGTCCTACGGAGTTGTCGCTCAGCGCCTTGCGCGCAGTCGAATGGCCGGCGAAACCGAATACTCCCCTGGCCAGCGGGTGATAGGGATCCATCCGCGACTTGCCCCGTTGCGTGGTAAGAATGGGAGCCTGCAGGAGGGTTGCCAGTTTTGAGCTCGCAGCTGCTGCATGTGTGCAAGCATGGCCGATCAGCAGCACCACCCGGCGCCCCTGTCTTATGGTCTCGATGAGATCCAGGCAGAGAGTTTCAACGGCTGCCGCGTCGAAGGAGGAGGTAGATTCGGATGCCAGTTTATAGAGAGAGGGAAACGCAACTTCACCGTCTCCTGTCGTACGCGCACGGAGGATTTCAACCGGTATGCTTAAGTGTGCGGGGCCTTTCGGCGTTTGCATCGCAGTGGTTAAAGCGGCGGCAAGCTTTTTCTCCAGCTGATCCGGGTGCGATACCAGGGAGTTATAGCGGGTGCAGTGCGCGAACATTCCCACGATATCCATGGCATCCGCAGACGATTCCTGAAAAGGCCCCAGTCCGAAAGTCGGCAACGGTGTCTGCGGAGTAATCACAAGCATGGGAACATGGTCGGCATAGGCGCCGGCAACGCCCGTTATCAGGTTGGTGGCTCCGGGGCCCGTGGTCGCCCAGCAGCCGCCGATTCGCCCGGTCTCGCGCGCATAGCCGTCGGCCATGAAAGCGGCGCCGCCTTCATGCCGGGCGAGCACGGATCGGGGGCCGCCATTCTTTTCGCTGCGCGCGAGCGCCTCGTAGAGGGGGCCCAGGGGGCTCCCCGGCACGCTGAAGACACAGTCCACGCCGAATTGTTCCAGATAACGGAGGATAACGTCGCTAAAGGTTCTTTCCATAATTGCGGTCTCCTTAACAGGAGAAGTATACGCCCGTAAAAACGTGTCGCTATCGGAATCCGCATCGAGGTCGGGTTTCGGCATTTCGGTTCACGAGTTGCAAGAGAAAGCCGATAGCGATTCCCGTGCCGGCAGTGTTGTCGGAAGCGTTAGGGGCAGGGAACAGGATCCGCGTGGCCGCCGTCTTCCGCCGTGATGTCGACATCGGCGAACTCCTGCTGCCTTGCGGCATCTTCATGGAAGCACCGCAGAATTGCCGCGCAGACAATGTCGATCACGCGCGGTTCGGTGACGACACGGTGCTGGGCATTGGAAAGCACGACCAGATCGGCCTGGGGATTTTTCTGAGCAATCATCACGCCGTGCTCGACGTCCACGACGTTGTCCTTTCCCCCAAATATATAGGTTACGGGGACAACTGTTTTCCGGGCGATCCACCGGGTGAGAAGCTGGAAGGGCACAAGAGTCGATCCTCCGACAACGGAGACGCGCTCATAATGCGGCGCGCGGACCTCCTCTCCGTTGCGCATGAGTGTCGGCGCCGTTCCCAGGCTTACGGTTGCGGAACTTAAAAGCTTCGCGGCTGCGGCAACGCCGAGCAGGGAGCCCCCGGCGAGCGCAAAGGTGCGCCTCTTGGGCCACAATTTGCGCTTGCGAAGGATGTAAGCCAGCCCTCCGAGTGCTCCCAGCGGCAAAGCGAGATAATACAGGCCCGTGATTCCATAGCTCAGTGCCCGTGTGGCGGCGCTGCGTGCGCGCAGATAGGGACTCAGCAGGATGATGCCCGCAACCTTGCTTGGATGGCGCGCCGCGATCGTCAATACGACGTTGGCTCCGGTGGAATAGCCGACAAGGGCAAGCGGCTTGCAGTCCTCTTTCCAATATTGAAGAAACAGGTCTTCCGCTTCGCGCCAGTAGTGCCAGGCGCGGCTCCGATAGAAGCTGTGCTCGTCTCCGGTGTGTCCGGCCAGGCCGTGCATCAGCACACTTGCGGGCAGCCTTTTATGAATGGCCGTGCCCAGATCCCTCAAGACTTCGGGACTGCTGCCGAATCCCGAAAACATCATCACGCGCTGCACTTTATCCGGAGGCGTAACAGGGACGTCGAGGCGAATTTCCGTAATCCAGTCCAGTTTCTTGAGTTTCTCTTCCATGTCCAGCCGTTAATTATAGTGAATACCGAAGGGACGAAAAAGCTTTCCTCTAATCAAAAACCGTGGCTAGGGCGGGATCTTTCAGCGATGCGAAAACATCCCGTATGTGGCGCGCCGTGGTCCGCTCCCCGGAAAAGTTCGCGGGTATTTCGTCCTCGGCGAAAAACTTGACCTCGGACGTCTCATTGCTCGTGCGGGCTTCTCCGCCCACGATCCTGCATTGGAAAATAATTTTGAACGCATGAAAAATCTCGAGCGGATTCCTGCGGTTGGCGTCATAAACGCCGATAACCTTAAACGCTTTGACGCGGAAACCCGCTTCTTCCCACGTTTCGCGCTCCGCAGCTTCGGAGGGGGTGTTCCCAACATCCGCCCATCCCCCCGGCAATGTCCAGCCGCCGTCGAGGCGTTCGCGCACCATGAGGAGCTTCCGCTCCGAAAAGACGGCGGCCCGCACATCGATCTTGGGGGTGGCGTAGCCGGTCTGGGCGTTGAACGTCTGAAGCAGCGGCGGATAGTCGATGCCGGTGTTTTCGCTGATCATTGCCGCCGCTATTTCCATGAGCCTCCGGCAGCGATCCCGCTGGTAATCATCTTGGGCGAAGTGCTGTCCGGTTTGCGCCACTGCCTGTATTTCGCGCGCCCACTCCAGAAATCGCGGTGCTTTCGTGTCTCTCATTCGCCGAATCCCTTTCTCCCAATTCGTCTCCGGATTTGGGTTTTGCCAAAACTTATACAAAAAGACGCGACTTTTTTATCCTCGGATTGTTTGTCCAGAGTGTTTTCCTTGCGATGCAGCGTGTTTTGCCGGATTGCTGCGCCGCGCGTTTTTGCGGTACCATCGTTTCAAGAGAGGGTGTCATGGGCGTTTTTACCCGCTGCTCGCGGCCATTTCTGCCGGCGCTCCTGATGTTGGCCGGACTGGGCGGTCTATCGGCGTCCGCCGAATCCGGGTATGAATTGAGGGGGAGAATTTTGCTCGGGGACAGGAAACTTGCGCGCGACTCCCTGCCGCTGGTTTTGCTCGAGGGGGCAAAAATCCCGTATTCGGCCCATACGCGCGCGGATTTATCCGGAAAGTTCAAATTCAAGAAGCTGCAGCCCGACATGTTCACGCTGATTGTGTACATCCCCCGCGCCGGGGAATACAGAAAAACGGTTGAAGTGAGTCCCGGCCTTGCGGATAAAAGCAAAAGAGTTTCGGTGGAGGTGGATTTCAGGCCGAACCTCGGCAGCAGGGCGCTTCGAAATACGTCCGTCGACAGGCTCCGCATACCGGAGACAGCTTTGAAAGAGTATGAAAAGTCGCGCAAAAAGCTCGGCAGCCGCGATGCGGAAGGAGCGATCGCGCATTTAAAGAGGACGGTGGAGATGGCGCCCCAGTTTGTCGAAGCGTGGAATACTCTTGGAACTCTTGCCTATAAAGCTGCGGATTATCCGCTGGCCGAGAGTTACTTCCGAGAAGCCCTGAAACGCGATCCGGAATATTATCCTGCCGTTGTGAATCTGGGCGGTGCGTTGCTGACCCAGGGGAAAGTGCGGGATTCACTCCCCTTCAACCTCGAGGCTGTCCGGTCGAGACCGGACGAGGCTTTAGCCCATTCCCAGCTCGGGCTGAGTTATTTTTATCTCGAACAGTTTGCGGAAGCGGAGGCGCATCTGAAAGTGGCGATTTCCCTTGACCCGGGTCACTTTTCCTACCCTCAATTGCCGCTTGCAGAAATCTATTTGCGCCGGAAGGATTTTGATGCCGCCGCCGGGCAACTGCATCAATTCCTGTCTCTGCATCCCGATGCCGTGCAGTCTCCGCCGATTCAAAAGCGCGTCGACCGAATCCGCGCAGCGATCGATGCGGGCAGGCCTTAAAAAAGGCGTCTTTTGGCTTTCGCGCTTTCCGCGTCCTGAATACAAAGAGTCCGGGATGCGGATAGACGGGCTAAGGCCGGCGCATGCCTGGAAAGCAAAGCGGCCAACAATCCGGCGGAATGCCTGCGCGGATTTCGAAAAGTGAATGCTATTCGGTTTGATTCGGGGTAATCTAACGGCTTCGGTTGACAATTGTTGAATCTTGAAGACACATATATCGACAGGCGGCCAATCCGCACAAGCCTTGGAGGTATCCATGACCACTGCACCTTCGATGACTCGACGGGATGTTCTCAAAGCCTCAGCGGCGCCCTTTATTCTGGCGCTGGGATCTCGATTCGTACCGGCGGCAGATCCGCGACCCAACATCGTTTTCATCATGGCCGACGACCTGGGATACGCCGACCTTTCCTGCTACGGCCGACGGGATTATCAAACCCCCAATATCGACAGGATCGCGGCGGGCGGAATGAAATTCACCCAAGCCTATGCCAACGCGCCTGTGTGTTCCGCCACCCGCACGGCCCTAATCACGGGACGCTACCAGTACCGGCTTCCTGTCGGGCTGGAAGAGCCGCTGGGCGCGCGAGACGTCGGATTGCCTCCAGAGCATCCGAC
>CAZLHW010000004.1:0-6309 GCA_964559085.1 uncultured Acidobacteriota bacterium
CCTGATCGCTTATTCTGGAGTCCTTTGCCCGCTCAACATTGCCCCAAAGCCTCCATCTACAATGGAAGCGGTTTAGTTTTTCGCCTGCATTGCTTTAAGATTCAGACTATGGATAACGGCCGTTTTAGGGGTTTTTGCGGGAGCGGATTCCGGAGTCGCGGGACTTGCGAGACGCCGGAAGGGGTTCATCATGAGGCACCGTTCTATGGATCGCTACGCTAGGCTCGATTCGCCGCTTCATATTCTTGAGCCGCGGACAAAAATTCTGGCCTTCGCGGCACTGATCGTTTGCGTGCTGAGCGTGCCTGCAAACCGCGCGTACCTCCTTGTCGCCTGTTCCTTTGCCACGGCCGTCCTGATGGGCATATCGCAGGTTCCTCTCGGCTTTATTGCGGGGAGGAGCCTGCTCCTTCTGCCGTTTATCCTACTGGGGAGCCTGCCCGCCCTCTGGAAAGGATGGTCGGTTTTCAGCATGCTGGCGGTCAGAGCCGTCTTGTGCCTGGTCCTGATAATTTTGTTGACCAATACCACGCGATTTGCGGAGTTGCTGCGCGGATTGCGAGGGTTCGGGTGCCCCAAAACCCTGACAAAGGGTCTGGACTTCCTGTACCGCTATTTCTTCGTGCTTGGCGAAGAAGCCATCAGGATGAAACGGGCGCGGGATTGCCGCCACGTGGGTCGCGCGCCGTTTTTCGAGGAACTGAAGATGCTGCGCTCAATGCCGGAAACCCTCGGAGCCGGTTCCCTCGAGAAGGCGAAGAGGATGCAGGATGCGATGTTGTCGCGAGGCTATAGAGGCGACTTTCCCGTTGCCTTCCCGCGGCGGTTTTCATGCCGCGATGGCGCCTTTCTGGCGATGGTCGCGGCTTTTATTGCCCTGACTCTTTTAATGCGATAGCAAGAAAGCCACGCAATAACGATGCCGAGGGCGACGAGCGCCTGACGGGTATTCAAATGAGCGAATATGCGGTTCGAATCACGCGATTGAGTTACACCTACCCGGACGGTACAAAGGCTTTGGACGGGATTGATCTTGATGTGGCCCGAGGCGAGCGGGTTGCGATTGTGGGGCCGAGCGGCGCGGGCAAATCCACGCTGCTTCTCCATTTGAACGGTGTTCTGAAAGGAACCGGTTCGATTAAAATTATGGATCTGCCGCTGCAAGCCTCCAACCTGCAGCAGATTCGCAAACAGGTTGGATTGCTCTTCCAGGATCCAAACGAGCAGCTCTTCTGCCCCACAGTATATGAAGATGTCGCTTTTGGCCCGATGAATCTTGGGATTGCTGCGGGCGAGGTTCCCCAGCGGGTCGAAAAGGCGCTCCACGACTCGGGGCTTGATCGCTCATTCCGGTCGCGCCCCCCCCGGCATCTGAGCCTGGGCGAGCGCCGTTGCGTCTCGCTGGCGACGATTCTTGCGATGGAGCCGGCCGTCCTCGGAATGGACGATCCGACAAGCAATCTTGATCGGAGGAACCGGCGTCGCCTTGTGGACGTGCTGTCGGGCCTGAAATCAAGCCAGATAATCGCCACGCACGACCTGGAGTTCGCCGTGGAGGTCTGTTCGCGTACGGTAATAATGGATCAGGGCAAGATACGGGCGGACGGCGAGACAAAGAACATTTTGTCGGATTCCCGGCTCATGGAAGCCCACGGCCTTGAGGTGCCCTTGAACCTGAGAGCGGGCGGGCAGGCATGACGTTTCTGATAAAATCGAGCGGAATTCAGCTGGAGGCGCACCTGAGAGAACCGCAGGATCCGCCTCGGGGGGGTGTCGTCGTCTGTCATCCGCATCCGGTTTACGGCGGGACTATGGCCAACCGGATTGTCTATCGGGCGGCAAAAGCCGCCGCCGCTGCCGGATATGCCGCGCTCCGCTTCAATTTCCGGGGAGTGGGCCGCAGCACCGGCAGTTTTGACCAAGGGCTTGGAGAAAAAGAGGATGTTGCCGGCGCAATTCGCTGGATGAAAAGCCGGTATCCGGGTCTCCCCCTGGCGCTGGCGGGATATTCCTTCGGAGCCTGGGTGGCGCTGCAGGTCGGGCATTCAAACCCGGACGTTGCGGCACTGGCGGGCATCGCCCCGCCATTAGATCTCTATGCCATGGATTTCCTGGGCCAAAACCATAAACCTTCATTATTGATTATCGGCACGCAGGATGAATTCTGTTCGCAGGAGAGCATTCTGCAACTCCGGCCTCATTTGCCGGCAACCTCTTTGCTGAAAATCCTGGAAGGCGCCGATCACTTTTTCTCCGAGCAGGTCGACCGGGTTGTTCGCCTGATATCCGAATTCTTTCTACAACTGCCGGCAGGACCTTTTGCCTTATGAAAAAATCGATGCATGCGGTTGTACTTGCAACTGCATTATTGCTCGGCGCCGCGATTTGCAATGCGGCGCCCCGTTTCATAAAAGTGAGCGATCACTGCTACTACCTGAAGCTGGAGGAAAGCGGAGAAAATGTCGCGGCCGTGGCGACGGCGGAGGGTATTCTTCTCATAAATCCACCGCAGACCCCGGCTTTGTCCGGCGTGCTCGAAGCGTTAAGGGAGGTATCTTCCAAAGCTGTCCGATGGGTTGTTTTTACGGAACCTTTGCCTTTCCGAAATGCCGGGGCTGCATTCCCTGCGGACCTGAAGCCTCTGCTGCTGACTTGTGTCCGGCAGAAAAACCTTGCCTCAGGGCTGGCGCAAACTGCCGGCCCGAAGGTCGAATCCCGCTTGCCTGAATGGCTCATTTTTGAGCGGCAGATGCGCCTGTTCCCCTCGGACCTCGAGATTCGGATATTCTCCGTGCAGCATAAAGCCCGATCGGGTGGAGACCTTGTCGTTTTTGTGCCTTCGGAGAAGGTGCTTCTGGTGGGCGCCCTTTACGAAGCGGCGCGCTATCCGGATATTCATGCCGCTTTGGACGGTACCGCGACCGGCTGGTTTGACGGAATGAAACAAGTCATTGAAGCGGTGCCGATTCTGAAACCGGCCATACCGCAGGGAAAAGCCGACCCCAAAGCGGACAAAGACAAAAGGCTGGAGGAATTTATTACCGTAATATCCTCCCGAGGTGATCCGTCCAATCTGCAGAACATGAAGGACCTGCTGGAATCTGCGCAGAAGCTTCGGAGCGACATTGCGCGTATTGTCAAACGCGGAGGCGCCTGCGAAGATTTTTTGGCATCTTCCGGCGCCGATCGCTATCGCGTCTATTCGAACCTTGATGCTTTTGCCGCGCAGCTTTGCGCGGAAACAAAGCTGCTGCAGCCGGGTTCCAAATGACGCCGTCCCATGGGGGAACCGGCCCCGAAGGCTTTCCAGTACGGATACTCATTTGATCCGGAAGAACCGGTTTGAATTGTCCCATACGGTTTGTTCCACCACTTCCGCGGATTCCGGCCGGAGGGTTTTCAGAAAATCCATCACGTGCCGCGTGAATGCCGGTTCGTTGGTTTTTGCGGTTTTTCTTACGGCCTGGGGCACAAGGAAGGGAGCATCCGTTTCCACCAGTAACCGATTCAACGGCAGCACCCGTGCGGCCTCCTGTACGGAAACTGCCGTTGCATAGGTGAGGATGCCGGAGAAAGAAAAGTAAATCTCGTCGGACCACTCCAGAAGGCTTTGTGCAAATTCGACGCTTTCGCTGAAGCAGTGGATCACGCATCGCTTAATGCCCGATTCCATTATCATCGCCAGAGAGTCCGCCGCGGCATCGCGGGTGTGAATAATCAGAGGCAAATCAAGGCGCAGAGCTATTTCGGCCTGAGCCTGAAAGAATTCGCGCTGGATGCGCTTTTGAAGTCTCCTGTCTCCGCGCGACAGATGAAAATAGTCCAATCCCGTTTCCCCGATTCCAACGACCTTTTCCGGATTGTTTCGGGCGATCGTCTCCAGCTCTTCCGCATGGCGTTTTGCCGAACCCTCCGGCAGGTTCTGGCATCCGGTCGGATGGAAGCCGACGGTACACCAGGTGTCGGCGCCCCAGCTGCGGGCAAGGGCCAGCGCCGCCAGGCTTTTCTCGATATCCGTTCCTATGTGCACGGAACGTACGACGCCCTCGGTGCACATATGGTCGCGCAATTCCGACTGCCGATGCGCGAGGCCGTGCCAGTATCCATGACAGTGCGTATCGAAGATCATGCAGACTTCAGTCCTGCGTCCATTCGGCGACAACGGGGGCGTGATCGCTGGTTCCCAGCTGTGCAAGCACCGAGCAATGATGAATTTGCGCGGCAATGGATCGGCTGGCCAATATGTAATCGAGCCGCCAGCCGATGTTTTTCTGGCGCATGCCGCGCCAGGGAGGCCACCAGGTGAACAAACGGTCATTGTCGGGATCCAGCGCGCGCGCAATATCCACCAGACCGCCGCTGGCCAAAACGCGTTCGAAGAGCTCCCTTTCATCGGGCCTCTGTCCGATGACGTTGGGTTTGCGCTCACTGGGATGGACATCCTGGTCGGTGCGGGTGACATTCATGTCGCCGCACAGAATGAGATCAATGCCGTTGGCAAGGCAGTCCCCGGCGTAACGCTCCATTGCCTCGAGGAAGCGCAATTTCGCAGCATAGTCTTTCCCGCCGTTTGGAACATACACGGAAGCGATGCGGACCTTCCCGATCCGGACAACGGCGATGCGGGTTTCGAAATTAAAATCCGGGTGCTCAAATCGGGGCGCCTCTGCGGCGAGATCCCGGCGAATATGCAGTCCTATCCCTGAATAGGCGCGTTCTCCGTGCCAGTAGCACCAATAGTCCGGCAAAGAACGCAGCGGCTCCGGGACCTGTTCCGGCGTCGCCTTGATTTCCTGAAGACAGACCACGTCGGGGCGATCGTTCCGGATCCAGTCCAGCACCTGTGCCTGCCGGGCGCGAATCCCATTCACGTTCCAGGTGGCAATTAGCATGGACTCCTCCGCTTCCGACTGAAAACTATTCCTGGTAAAGATTGTCAAATCGGGTGAATTGTTTGAGAAATGCCAGCTCAATGGAGCCGGTGCGGCCGTTCCGCTGCTTTCCGATGATCAATTCCGCCTTTCCCATGTTCTCTTCCGTGGGGTTTGTCATATCTTCGCGGTAAATGAACAGCACGACGTCGGCGTCCTGTTCAATAGACCCGGATTCACGAAGATCTGAAAGCTGAGGCCGGCGATGCTCTCCCGTTCTGGATTCAACGGCGCGACTGAGCTGGGAAACGGCGATGAGGGGCACTCCAAGTTCTTTGGCTACGCCTTTAAGTCCACGGGAAATCTGGGAGATTTCCTGCGTGCGGTTTTCATAGCGTTGCCCTGAGCCGGACATCAGCTGAAGATAATCCACGATGACGAGATCCAGGCCGTGTTCCAGGCTTAGGCGGCGGGCTTTTGTCCGCAGTTCGGCGATGGTGATGCTGGCGGTGTCGTCGATGAAAATTCTCGTCTCCGCAAGATCGCCCGAAGCCCGACTCAAACGGTTCCAGTCGTCTTTATTCAGGTAGCCTGTATTGACTCTGTGCGAGTCTATTCGGGCTTCACTGCACAGCAGGCGCTTGACGAGCTGTTCTTTGCTCATTTCAAGGCTGAAGATGCCGACCGATTTCTTGTTTTTGATGGCGGCGAATTCGGCAATATTGAGACACAGACTGGTTTTGCCCAGGCTGGGACGGGCCGCCACGATGATGAGGTCCCCGGGATGCAGACCGGCCGTCATACGGTCGAGGTCTACAAATCCGGTTTCCAGTCCGGTTACGGCAGTCTTTTTATTGGAAAGTTCCTCTATCTGTCTGAAGACATCGCTGACGATGGGGGAGATGGGTGTGAAGCCTGTATGAAAATGTTGGCCGGCGATGTCGAAAATTGCCTTTTCGGCGAACTGGAGCACTGTTTGCGCAGGCTCTTCATCCTGATAGCTGCGCGACATCATTTCATTGGAGACCTGAATCAGGCGGCGCAGCGTGGATTTTTCTTTGACGATCTGTGCGTAGAACTCAATGTTTATGGCGCGGGGCAAGCCGTCGGTAAGGCCGGCCAGGTAAACCGCCCCCCCGACGCTTTCGAGCTCGCCGGCTCGCTGCAGCGCGTCTTTAAGCGTCACCAGGTCGATGGGCCTGGATTCATTCGTGAGTTGCATCATCTTCTCGAAAATCCGCCGGTGGCTTTCGAGATAGAAGTCCTGCGCTTTCAGGATCTCAAAAATGGTGAGAACGGCCTTGTCGTCCAGGAGAATGGCTCCCAGGATTGCGCGCTCCGCTTCCAGGTTGCTGGGCAGCGTTTTTTCCAGACTGATATCGGCCATTGATATTTACGATTTACGATTTACGATTTACGAATTGCGAAAGACGATTGT
>CAZLHW010000004.1:6319-10130 GCA_964559085.1 uncultured Acidobacteriota bacterium
TCAATCGTAAATCGTCAATCGTAATTTATGCGGTGGCTTCAGGCTCGGCTTCCACGATGACTTTGATGGGGACGGTCACCTCGCGGTGGAGTCGAATGGAAACCTGGTATTCTC
This sequence comes from uncultured Acidobacteriota bacterium, assembly GCA_964559085.1. GTDB lineage: Bacteria > Acidobacteriota > UBA6911 > UBA6911 > UBA6911 > UBA6911. The sequence goes on from CAZLHW010000004.1 coordinate 6,434, forward strand.
CGAGAGCCTTGATCGGCTCTTCGAGCTGAATCTTTCGCTTGTCGATATCGATCTTGTGTGTGATCAGATAGTCTGCAATATCCAATGCGGTTACCGATCCATAAAGCACGCCGCCTTCGCCGGCCTTTCGCTGGATGGTGACGGTCTGCTTGACGATGTCTCGGGCGAGGAGGGTTGCCGCCTCCTTTTCGCGGAAATCGCGCCGTGCCTGCGAGATCTTTTCCATCTCGGCGATTTTGATATTGCCCGGGGTGGCTTCCATGGCTAGGCGTTTGGGGATCAGGTAGTTCCGGCCGTATCCGGGCGCTACTTTTACAATGTCGCCGGCTTTGCCCAGCTTTTCAACATCTTGCTTTAATATGACCTTCATGTTTCATCCTCTGTTTGAAATATCAATCCGCAACAAATGGAAGGATCGCCAGATGCCTGGCGCGTTTGATGGCCTCCGCAAGCAAGCGCTGATGCGTCGAGCAGACTCCACTGATTCTCCGGGGCAGAATCTTTCCCCGTTCAGGGATAAAATGGCCGAGGAGTTTTGCGTCTTTAAAATCGATATAGGTAATTTTTTCCGCGCAAAATTTGCAGACTCTTTTGCGCCGGACACTGAACCGTTTTGGACTTGGCATAATGAATGGCCTTTCTACCGTGGCGGACCGAATATTCCGGATCCGATCCCGGTGGACTTCTTACATATCTAATTCCATTGGGGGTTCCTGTTCGATATCGTTCGAGAACGAAGAATCGAAATCCTGCTTGGGCGCCTTTTTGCGCCTTGCCGCTTTGATTTTTTCGGAGCGCTTGAGGTCTTCGTCGACGCGGACCGAGATAAATCGAATAATGTAGTCGGTTACGCGGAAACGTCTTTCCAGTTCCGCGATGGCTGGGCCGTCGGCTTCAACAGAAAGTACAACATAATATCCCTCGCGGAACTTTTTAATCTTATAGGCGAGGGCCTTCTTCCCCCAGTTGTCGACCTTGACCACTTTCCCGTTTTTGCTTTCAACCACGGTTTGGGCGTGCTTGATAAAATTATCCAGCTCCTCGCTGGTTAAAGTGGGTGCAGCAACAAAGACCACCTCGTAATTTCTCACGGTCTTCTCCTTACAGCTTTATGCGTTAAAAATCGCCATTGTTTTGGAAACGCCGTCGTTCAATATCGACTGAACGGCATTTCCGGCTTTGAGGATCAGGGCGTCCAGTTCCGTCTGTTTCTGCTGCGGAAAATCCGACAAAACAAAAGCCGCTATGTCTCCGGGCATCTGCTCTTCGCCTATTCCCAGCCGCACGCGCACGATCTCATCCGTTTCCAGTATATTCAGCATCGACTCCAGCCCGTGATGCCCGCCGGCAGTCCCCCGTTCTCGAACACGAATCCTGCCGAACGGCAGGTTCAAGTCGTCGACAACCAGCAGAAGATCCTGCGGCTTCCGCTGGAGATTGGAAAGCAAAGCATGAACAGCTTCTCCGCTGCGATTCATATAGGTTAGCGGCTCGACCAAAAGCACCGGGTGGCTGCCAAGGTCGATCCGGCAGGTGCGGAAAAGGGGCGTCTCCAACCATCGCCCGTTGGCTTTCCGGGCAATGGATTCAAGAACCATAAATCCGATATTATGGCGGCTCCGGGCGTATCGCCTGCCGGGATTCCCGAGCCCGACAATGATTCTGGCCGGCGGTTCCGTCTCAATTTCTCGCTCCTGCTCCATTTCGCACCGACACGATGAAATCCTCCAAAAGCGGCGCACTGTATGCGGCTACTTCTTGGATTTATCCTCTTCCGCGCCTTCCTCCGATGTCTTGCCCTTCTTGATTACCTCGGGTTCGGCCGTTTCCGCTGCTGCTTCCGCGGGAGCTTCTTCCTTGGTCGGCGGAACGATGGTGACGACAACGATTTCCGGATCCGAAAGGACTTTCACCTTCTCGCTGATCTGAAGATTTTTCACGCGGACATAGTCGTTGATCTTCAGCTTGCTGACATCCACCTTTATGGATTCGGGAATATCGGACGGCATACATTCCACTTCGATGGAGCGGGTCACAATGTCCATAATGCCGCCTTCGAGCTTAACCCCTTCGGCTTCGCCGACGATTTCAACATTGACGGTCAGGGTAAGCAGGCGATCCATTGCGATCTCAAGAAAATCCGCGTGTATCAGATTTCCGTGAACGGGATCCAATTGATAATCCTTCACCATGGCGTTATTCTGCCCGGCGCCGTCCACGCTTATTCCAAAGATGGTATTGCGCCCGGTTTCCGAATGGAGAATTGTTATCACATCCTGCGGATTGACGGAAACCGCGACCGGCTGTTTCCCGGGGCCATAAATGACAGCCGGTATTTTCCCCGCTTTGCGGAGCCGATTGTTGGCGTTCTTCCCGCCCGGCGTCCGTAATTGGGCTTCGATGACTGTTGGCATGAAATCCAACTCCTTCCTGGGATTCCCGGAAGCTATGGAACCTTCAGAATGCGCGTGCAGCGAAAATTCCGGCGTTCCGGGATCTGACTCTAGACAAAAAGATTACTGACACTTGTTTCTTCGTGAATGCTCTGAATGGCAGCGCCGAGCAAGCCGCCGACACTTAAAATCTTCATATTGGGCAGCATTTTGGAACTATCCAGCGGCACCGTGTTGGTAAGAATGATCTCATCGATCGGCGCATTCCGCAGCCTTTCGATGGCGGGGCCGCTTAATATTCCATGCGTGGCGCAAGCGATGATTTTGCCCACCTTTTTCTTGCGGAGTGCAACCGCCGTGTTGACCAGCGTCCCGGCCGTATCAATCATATCATCGCATATGATTATGTTCCTGCCGCTTACATGGCCGATGATGTGCATTAATTCGGCCGTGTTGGGAGCCGTGCGCCGTTTGTCGATGATAGCAAGGTCCGCCTCCAGGCGCTTGGCAAACGCCCGGGCGCGCTCCACACCTCCGGCGTCCGGCGACACAATTGTGAGGTCCGGAATGTTCAGATTCTTCAGATGTTCGATGAGGACCGGCGCCGCGTACAGATGATCCACCGGGATGTCGAAAAATCCCTGGATCTGGCCCGCGTGAAGATCCATCGACAGGATCCGGTCCGTGCCCGCCGCCGTGAGGAGATCCGCCACAAGTTTCGAAGAGATGGGAACGCGGGGCTTGTCCTTTCGGTCCTGTCGTCCGTAGCCATAATACGGAATCACGGAAGTGATTCGGGTCGCGGAGGAACGCTTAAATGCGTCGATCATGATCAACAGTTCCATCAGATTCTTGTTCACCGGCATGCACGTCGGTTGTATCAGGAAGACATCCTTGCCGCGAACATTTTCGAGAATCTGGCAATAAAGCTCGCCATCGCTGAACTTGGTCAAGTTGATCTTTCCCAGGGGGATCCGCAGATGAGCGCAAATTTCTTCCGCCAACGGCTTATTGGCATTTCCCGAAAAAACCTTCAGATCTCGGTTGACCCGCTTGTAGCCGGTGTTGATCACGTGTGCACTCCTCATCTTGCTGCGAATGGCTGGGGCGGAAGGATTCGAACCTTCGAATGCAGGTTCCAAAGACCTGTGTCTTACCGCTTGACGACACCCCAAATAACCTATATTAATCGGATCCTTCCTTGGCTACATGATGTTCATATGCCTCAAGAACGCTTGTTTCTATTTTGCGTCTCGTTGCATTATCAAGAGGATGCACTGTATCCTTATATGTACCATCCTTCA
>CAZLHW010000004.1:10140-23073 GCA_964559085.1 uncultured Acidobacteriota bacterium
GCTTGACGACGCCCCAGCAAAACCTTTCGCAAAACAGACCGCGCCGCGATCCGCGGTGGAACCCGGCGCCTACCCGAACATTTTCTGGAAATACTCCGCTCGAGAAAGGGTCTTCGCCGGAAACACCCGCCAGCCTTCCCGCTCTGCCGCACGGGAAGCTGCGAACGCTGACTCTTCATCAGAGAAGAATCCGAAGACAGAGGATCCGCTGCCGGATAGCAGGGAGGCTATCGCACCGCGCGCATTCAGGAAGCTCTTGGCCTCCGCTACGGGCGGGTAGGCAGACAGGATCGAAACTTCAAAATCATTAAAGATCCCGGTCGGAGAATAATCAGTGCTGCTTTCCACCTGACCGAGGAAACGTTGAATTCTAGGGTCCCCGGCTGAGGAAGTCAATCCCAAATTCAAGGCGCCGTAGGCTTCGGCCGTCGAGATTTGCACTCCGGGGAATATAACGACAAGATGCTGCCGCGGCGTGTCCGGGAGCGGCCGCAGGATTTCCCCCCTGCCTTCTCCCAAGGCCATGCCGCCTGCCAGAAAATAGGCCACGTCGGCGCCCAGCCGTGCCGCAATTAAGGCGAGTTCGGAATCGGAAATCTCGATATTCCAGAACCGGCGCAACGCCAGCAAAGTGACCGCGGCGTTGCTGCTGCCGCCGCCCAGGCCTGCACCGGCGGGAATTCTCTTCTGCAGTGTGATGGACACTCCGTGGTTTCCCGATAGATGCGAAAGGAGCAGCGAGGCCGCTTTCCATACCAGATTGTCTTCAGGGCGGAGGCCCTCAAGGCCGTCGCAGTGGAGTTCGAGCCGCGAAGAGGGTTTGAATTCCAGCTCATCACAAAGGTCGATGCTCTGAAATACCGTTTGAATATCGTGATAGCCGTCAGCTCTGCGGCCGAGAACAGACAGCATGAGATTGATCTTCGCGAAGGATCGGGCTCGAAGCGGAGACTTGGTCACTTTCCCTGTTTCTGTTTTCGTAATTTGCCCTGAAGCATTTCCAGTTTCCTGCGGACTTTCTGAATGTCTTCCTCTTCAGTGCCGATGCTGACGGACTTCATCCAGTAACTCTGGGCCTTTTGCAGGTCGCCGATTTTATAGTAGAGATCCCCGAGGTGATCCACAATTGTGGGATCGTTCTTGACGAGCTGGTCTGCTTCAAGAAGGTATTTTTCGGCTTGTTCGAGATCATTGAGTTTAAAAAAAGCCCATCCGAGCGAATCAAGATAGGCGCCATTTCTGGGGTCGAGCGCCAGGGCTTCCTTGACATATTGAACGGCTTCATCAAGCCGGGTCCCCCGGTCTGCCAGCATATAGCCGATGTAATTCAATGCAACGGCGTTGTTTGGATTGTCCCTCAGGATCTCTTTCAATATGGATTCCGCGCGATCGAAATCTTTCTGCTTCTCGTAAACGGCTGCTCTTTGAAACTTGAGCCTTTCCCTGTCCTCATCGTTTCGGGAATTATCGCCTTCGGCTCGAAGCAGAATTTTTTCCGCTTCGGAATAGCGCTTGTCCTGGAGATACAGCTGGCTTAGATTTACATACACATCAATATCTTCGGGATAGCTTTGCAGCAACTTCGATAGAATTTCTACCCCTTCCTTGGATTTCCCCGCATCGGCCAGAGTTCGAGCGTAGCCGATCGCCATCGGGATGTTATTCGGATCCCTCTCATAGTGTGTTTTTCCGAAAGACAGTGCCTTGTCGAACTTGCGGCTTATGCGGTACGCATTCAGCAGTTGGAAATACGCTTTGGAGTCCTCCTTGGCTATCTCCTGATAAATCGCAATAGCGTTGTCATATTGCCCTGTTTCCATGTAATTGGCGGCAAGATGTTGCCGGAAGACTTGCCGGTTGGCCTGGCTTTCCTCGGAGTTTATGTTCGTATTCTCCAGGAGCCTTGAAAACACCCCGATCGCTTCCGCGTAATTTCCATTCTCTTCGTAAGCCCGACCAAGATAAAACTGGGCTTCTGTGGCGATACGCGAGTCGGTGGTCAATACGGATTGGAGAGTAGCGATCGCCTGCGGATATTTATGCAATCCTATCTGTGCCCGGCCGAGCAGTATCTTATTGATCGGATCGGAGGCGGCTGTCTTTTCGAGCGCGTTCATAATGTCGAAAGCTTCAGCAAATTGGCCTGCTTCAATCATCAGGGAGGCAAGCTGCCGGTTGACGGCGTTGTTTCCGCCTGTTACTTCGCGAAGTCTCTTATAGATGGATATGGCTTCCTTATTCTTGCTAAGCCTTGACAGGATCGCTCCAAGCATGGAAAGGCTTTCGACCGAATCCGGCTGCGCCTTGAGCCCTTTGGTCAGATATTCCGCGGCCTTTTCAAAATTGCCGTTCCTCTCGTAATATTTTGCGATTTCTCTGTAGCCGTTATCGATGCCGGAGGAGAGACTCTGAAATTTCTCAAAGGCTTGAATGGCTTTTTCCGGCTGATTCAATTCGAAATAGGCCCCGCCCAAGGCATAGTAGAGGCGTTCATCCTCGGGGATTAATTCCCGCAGCGTTTCCAGTTCCTGCACCGCTTTCTGGATCCCCTCCGGCTTTTCCCGCATTTGAGGTCTGAAATATAGATTCGCAAGAAACCAGTGCGGGTCCGGATCTTTGGGATCCAGTTGCGTCGCCTTTTCCGCGTATTCGATTGCCCCGTTGATGTCGCCGGATTTTTCCAGCAGAGCGGCAATTTCCAGGTGAATCACGGCGCTGTCCGGATTGTATTTGAGCGCCGTCTGCATTTCGGAAAGGGTTTTGGCGATCGTGCCTCTTTCCTCCAGCCACTTGGCCAGGGAGAAGTGGTAGTAACTGGCCGCCCGATCAGGCTGCACCTGCTCTTCCAATTCTCTGTCCAAATCGATCGGTTTGGACGGAGATTGAGAAGGCAGTTTCTGGGCCGTCGCGCCCGCGCACGCAAGCAGGAAACCCATAAATAAAAATAAAAGCTTGAAGCATTGTATGGGACTGGATTTCATAGGCGGGTTCTTCCTTGTCTCCGGCATTAATAGGAGCATCTCATTATGGCATATCAAGGCTCCGGTTTCCAGCGCATGTCCCGCACGCGCCCGTCCGCAATTTTCTAAAAATATTTTAGCTCAAAAAGCCGCAGGGCAATTAGATATCGGGAAGCATGATCGTTTGCAATCGAGTTTCAAACAAGCCAAGAGGAGGCATAAAATGAAAAAGACAAGAACCAAAGTTATCTGCGTGTTGGCTCTGTGCCTTGGATTAGCCCTCAGCTCCGTTTCTGTCCTCGCCCAGAAATCCGCTGCTGTTCCCTCGGAGAAGATCACCCTGAACACCGCTACGGCGGAGCAGCTGCAATCCATTCCGGGAATCGGGCCTTCCACGGCGAAAAGCATTCTGGATTACCGCGCCAAGGTGGGGAAGTTCAATAAGATTGAGGAAATTATAAACGTCAAGGGCATCGGCGAGAAAAAATTTCAGAAGATAAAAGACCGGCTGACCGTCTGAAAACCGGCTGTCGGCCGTTGTCCGAAATCGCGGCTGGTTTATGCCGGCTCTTAAACAACGACTGCCGGCCGGCCTGCTAAGAGAAAGTGAGATGCGGATGGATGCGGATCCAGCGGGCCGGCTGCGCCACCGGAGGGGTGAAAGCCTGAACTTTCCTGGCCAGCGCGATCAGTTCTCCGCATTCATCCGTAAGGCGAAATTCTTCCGACTCCCAGTCTGCCGTGATGAGATTGAGGTCCATGCCGTGCAGAAGCTTCCTCTTGTCCCCCTCCGAAATTACAATTTCAGGAATTTCATGGAGCAGGCCTCGCAGGGGGATTATGCGGCTGATGAACAGTTCCCGGGGGTAAAATTGCTGTTCGTCGCCCAAGGGGGTTGCGGCTTCAATAGGGAATTCCCCGCTGCGCGTGCGCCGCAATCGGACCAGATGGGCTCCGCAGCCATATTCGGCGCCGATGTCATGGGCGAGGCTGCGTGCATAGGTGCCTGCGGAACAGGCAAGTTCAAACTCGACGTCGCATTGCCGGATGCTGAGCAGTTTGAGCGATTTTATCGTAACCTCTTTTGTGGACGGACCGATGTCAATGCCCTTGCGCGCGTAGGAATAAAGGGGTTTGCCATGGATCTTCTTGGCGGAATAAGGCGGCAATGTCTGCCGGACGGTCCCCAAATAATGGGAGAAGATCTCTTCCAGCCTCTGCCGATCCAGATCAGGCCGCGAATCGTCGCCCATCGGTTCGCCGTCCACATCGTAAGTGGTAGTGGCAAAGCCAAAGCGCATAACCCCGTGATAGACCTTATCCGAAGATAAAAAATAGTTGGTCAGACGGGTGGCTTTCCCCAGCGTGAGCGGCAGAACACCGGTTGCAAAGGGATCCAGCGTGCCGGTGTGTCCGACTTTTTTAATCTTGGTCAGATTCCGGATTTTTGCCACTACGTCATGAGACGTCCAGCCCGAGGGTTTGTCTATAATCAGCACGCCGTCCACGCATTCCGGGTTAGGATTCGTGGATTTGGTCGATGAGTCTGTCGATTCGCTCGCCATAGTTTTGGGATGTGTCCGTCAGGAAAACGATTTCCGGAAGAAATTTGGTGCGGATGCGCTGTCCGAGCTCGTGCCGAATCCATCCGGTTGCATGATTCAGCGCTTGAAGGCTCGCCTCTTTCTCAAGTTCAGAACCCATGGAAGACACAAAGATCCGCGCATGCCTGAGATCCGGGCTTAAATGGACGCCCGTTATGGTAACAAATCCGACCCGGCGGTCTTTCATGTCGCGGGAAATCATAAGACTCACCTCCTGTTGAATCTGGAGAGCAAGTCTTTGGGGCCTTCGTGATGGTTGCATAAAAACAAACTAAGTATCGATATAGGAAACCTGGCAGTCGATCAGGAGTTCTTCAAGTATTTCTTCGGCATCTCTGACGAACTGCTGCGTGACGCGTTCCAGAACTCCATTGTTCGGGGCAACCGTTACGGCGGCAAGTTTGGAGCGCTGCCACAAATCCTGAAACTCCACCTCCGCGATGGAGAAATTGGATCGGGCCCGCAGCCGATCCTGAGCCTTGCGCAAAACCATCCGCTTTTCTTTGAGCGATTGGGAGTAAGGCAGAAAGAGTTCGAGAGTACAATACGCTATCGGCATCTTTGAATTAGAGAGAGGTGGGCTGGATCTTTTCAATCACGTACGCTTCAATGATATCGCCCACTTTGACATCGGAGAAGTGTTCGAACCCGATCCCGCACTCAAATCCCGATTTTACCTCGGAGACATCGTCCTTAAAGCGTCGCAGGGAACTTATTTTCCCCTCATGGATTACGGTGTTATCCCGGAGCAGTCGGGCGTCGGCGTTGCGCTTGATGACGCCGTCGAGGACATAGGATCCCGCAATGAAACCGAATTTGGGGACCCGGAAGGTGTCGCGGACTTCGGCCCGACCCACATATTTCTCGCTGGTCGTGTACTCCAGCATGCCGATCATGGCGGCCTTTATCTCGTTTGTCAGGTTATAGATAACCGTGTACAGGCGGATCTCGACGCCTTCGGCGTCCGCCAGTTCCTGTGCTTTGCGTTCCGGCCTGCCATTGAATCCGATGACGATGGCATTGGATGCAGAGGCAAGCAGAACATCCGTTTCCGTGATGGCCCCGGCGCCGCTGTGCAGGATCTTTACTTTTGCCTTATCGGTGCTGAGCTTGTTCAGCATATCGACGACCACTTCCACGGAGCCCTGAACGTCCCCCTTGACGATGAGGGGCAACTCCTTGACAGCCCCTTCGCGCATCTGTTCATAGAGAGCCTGCAGTGAGAGTCGGGCTGTTTTTTGCAACGACTGTTCTCTTTCCTTGGCCTGCCTGTATTCGGCCACCTGGCGTGCTTTTGTTGCGTCCTCGAATACCTGGAATGTATCGCCCGCCATGGGCAAGTCCTGAAGTCCCTGAATTTCCACCGGTATCGATGGGCCTGCCGAATCGATGGTCTTGCCCCGGTCATTGATAAGGGCCCTCACGCGCCCATGAACCGATCCGGCGACCAGAGAGTCTCCAACCCGGAGCGTACCGTTTTGCACCAGCACAGTCGCCACACAGCCGCGCCCCTTGTCCACTTTTGCTTCCAGGACGACGCCGGATGCCAGTCGTTTCGGATTGGCTTTCAGATCCTTCATGTCGGCGACCAGGAGAATCATCTCGAGCAAAAGATCCAGATTTGTTCGTTGCTTTGCGGAAACGGGAACCGTTACGATGTCTCCGCCCCAGTCCTCCGCCAGCAATCCCTGATCGGCCAGCGCCTGTTTGACGCGGTCGATCTGCGCTCCGGGTTTGTCAATTTTGTTTATGGCAACGATAATCGAGACATTCGCGGCCTTGGCATGGTGAATGGCCTCAATCGTCTGAGGCATGACGCCGTCGTCGGCCGCAACCACAAGCACGACGATATCCGTCGCCTGCGCGCCGCGCGCCCGCATCATTGTGAAAGCTTCGTGTCCCGGGGTGTCCAGGAACACAATGCTTCGGCCGCGGATGTCGACCTGATAAGCGCCGATGTGCTGTGTGATGCCGCCCGCCTCAGTCGCAGTAACGTTTGTTTCGCGGATCGCGTCCAGAAGAGATGTTTTTCCATGATCGACGTGCCCCATGATGGTTACCACGGGCGGTCGCGGAACGTGATCTTCCGGCTTGTCGGGGATTTCCTGTTTGGCTTCCGCTTCCTGTTCAAAGCTGATGACTTCCGCCCGGAATCCGAATTCGGCACACACTTCTTTGGCTGCGTCCAGATCGAGCGCTTGGTTGATGGAGGCAAGAATCCCTTTGGAAATAAGCTTCTGAATAATGTATTTCGATTTAATGTCCATCTTTTCCGCCAACTCCTTAATGGTGACGCCTTCAGTAATGGAGATCGGTTTGAACTCCTCAGGAGAAGCTGGCGGGCGCGGCAATTCTACTGCCTTGGCAACTCTCTCGGGAACTTCCTGTTTTCCGGGTTTCTTCTTTTTTATGAACCGCGCAGGGGCTGTTGCCTTGGCGACGGCGGGCTTCTCTTCGCGAAGCCCTTTCAGGATGCGATCCGTAATTTCCGGCGTAACCACTTTTTCCGTACTGGTTCGCATCAGGATTTTTATATTTGTTTTGGAAACGACGATCTTTTTTGAAACCACACCGGGGTGCGGCTGGTCGGCCGCTTTGGCAGCCTGGGATGGCGGCGCGGCCTCGACGGGTTCCGGTTCCGAAGGTGCCGCGGCTTCCGGAGCCGGTTCTTGAATCTGCGAGGGTTCCGCCGCAGGAAGCGCGGGAACGGCTTCCTGTTCCGCGGCAACCGGAAGCGTTTCCGGTTCCGCCGCGGTTTCAGACGCCTCCTGGCCCGGCGCGGGCGCAACCGGCGGCTGCACCGCCTCCAGCGTTTCTGCCTCGGCGGGCGGGGCAGCCTCGACCGGTACCGCCTCGACAGGCGCCGCTTCTCCGGCAGGTTTTTCAGTCGGTTTTACCTCCGCTGCTTCGACCAGTTCCGCCGATTCCCGGTCGTAATGCTTTCGGCCCTTGCGCGGCGCAAGGGATACCTTGGGTAATGCCTCCTCAGGTTTGGGCTCAATGGGCTTTTCGGCTTTGGGAGATTTTCTGGCTTTTCGAGGGCCGGCGGTTTCAGCCGCAGCGCGTCCCTCGGGCGCAGCCGCCGCAGCCTTTCTGGAGGGCTTTTTTTCCGCCTTTTTGGCGGCTTCAGAGTCCTTCTTTTTTTCAGCTTCTTGAGCTTTTGCCTGTTCGGCCTCTCGCTGCGAAAGGATTTTCTTTCGGATGGTCTCGGCAAAACTCAAGTCGATTCTCGCGGTGGGGGAGAATACATATAGCCCAAGCCTCTTCAGTTCAGCAAGGACTACCTGATTCTTTACGGAGCATTCCGTCGCCAGTTCCGCGACCGTTATTTTATCCATTTGTGCAAAGACCTCTACCTTGTCGACCTGATGGCGTATCAGGCCGGATTCAAAAGAAAATCTTAAATCAATACAACGCTCGTTTTCAACCGATGGGATGTCCCGGCTTTCGCTGCAGGGTACACCGCACGATAAAATTCCTGCAGGACGTATCCGCGGCTTAAAACTTAGCGCTCGGCGTCCTCTCCGGAGTCCTCTGACTCGGCTTCCCTGGAAGAGGAGTCGGGCGCTTCGACGGTTTCCGTTTTTTCTTCCGCAGCGTCCCCCGAATCAACCGCGGCCCCCGCAGTTGATTCGGGCTCTAAGGCCACGGTTTCTCCGGCGGATTCTGCTGATTCGGATGAAGCGGCCTGGATTGCCGTCGGCAGATCTATGCCTTCCGGCACTTCAATTTCAACTTCTTCAAAGAGGTCTCTTGCCGCTTCCATGATCTTGGCGGCTGTTTTTTCTCCGACGCCCGGGATTTCTTTAAGTTTTTCCTCGCCCAATTCCAATATGCGCTCTACATTTTCGACGCCCGCTTCGCGCAGCCGCTCGATTATGCGATCGCCGACGCCTTCCAGTTCCGTCAGGGAAGTGGAGGAGGAGGTTAGTGATTCCATTACGCTGAGTACTTCCTGCTTCTTCTGCTCTTCGCTCTTGACGTCGATTTGCCATCCGATGAGGCGTGATGCCAAGCGCACATTCTGGCCCTTTTTGCCGATGGCCAAGGACTGCTGTTTTTCTTCAACGATCACTTCCATCCGCTTCTCGGATGGATCGATGATGAGAACCTTGGATATTTTTGCCGGATTCAGCGCGTTTGCCGCATACTGAGCCGGATCGTCCGACCACTGGACAATATCGATCTTCTCTCCGCGAAGCTCCCGGATGATGGCATTGATGCGCGACCCCTTCATCCCGACGCAGGCTCCAACAGGATCCACATCCCGATCCAGCGAGGCGACGGCAATTTTGGCGCGGTCTCCCGGCTCGTGCACAGCACTTTTCACGACGATGGTTCCGTCATAAATCTCCGGAATTTCCATTTCGAAAAGCCGCACGAGCAATTGTGGATCCGTGCGGGAAAGTATGACCTGCGGTCCCTTGGCGACGGGAAGCACCTTGACGATAACAGCGCGGATGCGTTCCCCTTGTTTATATGTTTCAACGCGCGATTGTTCACGCAGAGGCAGAAGAGCCTCGGTCTTTCCGATATCGACGATAATGTCCGGCCCTTCAAACCGCTTTACAACCCCATTGACCATTTCGCCGATTTTTTGCGAATACTCGTTGTAAATGTTCTGCCGTTCCGCTTCGCGCACCTTCTGGAGAATAACCTGTTTTGCAGTCTGGGCGGCTATTCGCCCGAGCACGTCCGTGGGTTTGGGAATTTCGACTGTGTCATCAATCTCAAGAGAACTGTCGATTTCCTTTGCATCGCTCAGCGAAATTTCGAGGTTCGGATTTTCAACGGTTTCGACGACGCGCCGAACAGCGAAAATCTCAACCATACCGGTTTCCGGATCATAGCGCGCGTTGATGTCTTCGTTGGTTTTGTAAAATTTCCTCGAAGCCGCAACCATTGCATCTTCCAATGCGCTGATGATGATCTTCGGATCAACGTTTTTTTCTTTGCTAATTTGTTCGATCGTCTGAGCAATAATGTTAGACATATTCACGACCCCTGCGGCTTCATGCTTAATTCAGCCAGTAAATTGGCCTTTTCGATGTCCGTTAGGGCAATTTCCACCTGTTTGCCCGGTGCCACTTCAAGTTCCAGCCGGCCTTCGGTTACGTCGGCGATTCTGCCCTTGAAGTTTCTCTGTCCCGCAATCGGGAGCCGCGTCCGCACCTTCGCATTCCTGCCACAAAAACGCCGAAAGTCCGATTCCTTCACAAGCGGACGATTCACGCCCGGTGAGGATACTTCCAATATGTAATGGAACGGGATCCAGTCTTCCACATCCAAAGCCACTGAGAAGCGCTTGCTGAATCGTTCGCAATCTTCCAATGTGACCCCGCCGGGCTTATCAATATACGTCCGGACGATGGAATGGCCGCCCTCGCCCTTTATTTCTACCAGGACAATCTCCATCCCAAGGGCAGCGCCAATTTCCTCAGCCAAGCCGGTTATTTTGGCTTTCAGGATTTGTCGCTCGTCGTTGTCCGACACTGCCATTGTGCACCCCAAACAAAAAAAGTGGGCGCTCGCCCACTTTGTACAAAAGCAGCATCCGAAAGTATACTCGACAAGAATTCAAATAGCAACTTTATGTCTTTGCAACCTGAGGCAATTGGGTTAAAGGGATTCAAATCCCGGATTCCCGGATGCCGGGGATTACTTTTGAGTCCCCGCCGGGGATGGGGATTCCAAAAAATCCGGTTCGCTTTTGTCAAGCTGCTTAAAACTTTCCGGATCGGCAATTTTGACGGATGAATCTCCCTGAACCTGGGCATAAATGCCGTTTTTGGCGGACTTTCCAAAAGCACAGTCGCCAATGATCCGGCTCCCCTGCTTCAATACAATCCTCATGGTCGGCTTATCCAGTCCGTAAGCCGCAAGGGAACTGGGTTTGTCCACCCATGCCGTGACAGGCTTTTCCATTGCGTCCAGGATTCCGTTGATTGCGTCCCACTTGGCCTTCTTCTTTTTGTCGCCCAGAAACCATTCCCCGGACGATTTCACGAAGGAAAACTGCCCCTTGGCATTCGTGAGTAAGATCGAATCGATCTCCCAGCGCTGCATCGGCACAAGAGCTTTATCGCGAATGGAGTCCGCCGGTATGAGGAGTTTGTCGACAAGGTCTTTTTCAACAAAAAACAGGTCCGGCCTGGACGCGTCTTTTGCCAAATAGATCGGGTCGGAGCCCGATGATCCATCCCTGCTGCTGTCTTTCGCCCCTTTTCTTTTCAGTTTTGATTTTTCCGAAATAATGAGAAGGCGCTTTATGGCTTTGTTGGTGCCATAGGTGACCGTAGCTTCGACCAACGGTTTGTTTAGGTCCAGATTCGTGTAATCCTTGGGATCTTCGTTGAAAAACTCTTTGATTTTCCCAAACGACATCGCATTTAAAACACCCCGTACCTGCGGCGAATCCGCAGCTCTTTTGTCTGCGCCCTTGAACCACCAGCGGTCGTCGCTGTCCTTGAAGAGCTCAAAGGCGCCTTTTGGATTGCGGAGGATCAGGGATTGAGCCTCCGGCTGTTCAAAGCCCAGTACCGTGTGATTTCTTAGGTCGTCCGCCTCTTTTTTGAACGAATCGGCAACATTCGATGCTACGAGGTATACCTGCCGCTGATTGGGTTTTGAAGCATAAGTGAAAGTGCCCGTTGGATTCTGAATGCCGAAATTCAGAGCGTATTCTTTCCCATCCTTCGTTTTTATCCGCAAGGTGGATTGAGCCGGATTCAGGCCGAATTTTTCAAGAGCCGCGGCGTTCTCTTCAACAACGCTGTTCTTTTCGATCTTTGATGCGGTATCTGCAAGCCGATTCAATTCATCCGCATCGGCGTCATACTGCCGCGGGTGCGTCAGAATCCACTCTTTTTCCCCCTTTCGTACCGCCGTGATCTGGCGTCCGGAAGAGTCTATTTCAATCTGCTGGATGTCGTTGCCTTCAACCTTCCAGAACAGCTTCTCGGCCTCTTTTGCCTTCTGGCGCGCTTCTTTCCCTCTGATTTCATAGAAATATATGTAGCTGCCAAGCGCCAGGGCAGCGATCAATAAAACGAAAGTGCCTTTGAAGCGCATCTATTTCCTCCGGCGATGTACAACCACCACGATTCCCGCAATGAGGGCTATACCCGGCAAAACGAACAAGGTCAGCAATCGAATTGTGGCCAGCTGACTCTGAGAAAGCACGATTCGCCGGTCATCGGCCGGTTTCGGGCGGATGGAAATCAGGTCTTCGTCCTGGGCAAGCCAGCTGACAATGTTGAGAAATAAATTGCCGTTTCCCTGAGCCGGGAAATAAGCATTAATCGGGTAATTGGAGGTGCCCCCAACCACAACGCGCGCTCTCAGAGCCGGCTCCTTTTCCGACGATGGTTTCAATTCTCTGGTTGCGGCGACGGCAAGCGGCAGCGGACCCTTTAAATCCCGGTTGGGATCAAAGGAAGCTTCCCGATTGCCGAGGTCTGTTTCTCCCCAGCTGTTTTCATTGCTTCTGAAGAGAACTTCGACGGTGACTCCGGCGGGCACTTCCTTTGCCTGTTGAATAGACCGGGTCAGCGGGAAAAAAGTCATGGCTTTAAATCGGTCTGTTATCTTGTGGCTCTCGTAATTTAAAACCAGCGGAATGCTTGGCCCCGTTCCCATGAGACGCCCGGCGCCGCTGACATCAAGCACGAGGTCATTGTCAGGCTTTACTCCCCAGTCCTTTAAAAACGATTCAAAGGAAGGTGCAGGATGAGGATCCAAAAGCAGATACAGGCCTACGTTTCCCTTTTTGAGGAAATCGTCAATGAACTGGATTTCCTGTGGGAAAAACTCGATGGTGGGCCCCGGAATTATAAGCACTTTTGCATCTTCCGGCACCTTTCCTTCTTTCGCAAGGTTGACGGTTCCGACGGTATATCCCTGATTTTCCAATGCCTTTTGAGCTTCTGAATATCCTGATTTTTCGGTATCTGCCGGATCCTTCTCGCCATGGCCCTGGACAAAATAAATCTTCTTGGCCTCGGATCTTCCTACTTTGATAATCGCATTGGTAAGATCCTCTTCCTGGACCTCTTCCGAGCGCTTTTCGATTTTTTCCTTTCGATTTCCATATTGGATTATTACAGTCCCGAATTTAAGTTGAGAGCCTGTAAACGGATTCTGGAAGGATCCGTATGTGGTTACCTCGTATTGCTTTGCCACATCAGGTTGCTTATCGGGGTCGATAAAATCGAATCGAACCTTCCGGCTTATTGTCCGGTACTCTGTGAGCAATTCCCTGAGCGGGTCATGATTGCCGCCGGGGAAGAAAGCTTTGATATCCACATCCCCGCCAAGGTTCTTAAGAACCTGGATAGTCTGGGGCGCGAGAGTGTAACGGCCGCTGCTGG
>CAZLHW010000005.1:0-6188 GCA_964559085.1 uncultured Acidobacteriota bacterium
ACACAATTCCGAAATTAATCACCTTGGCCCGCCTGCGGCATTCCGCCCGGTTTTCGAGCTCAGCGGCGCTAAACACCTCGCGCGCCGTCCGATCATGAATATCTTCTCCCGCCCGAAAAGCGCTCACTAGAACTTCGTCTTCGGAAAGATGTGCCAGGATGCGAAGTTCCACCTGCGAGTAATCCGCCGCAATCAGGACACATCCTTTATCCGGGATAAAGGCGCTCCGGATCAGGCGACCAAGATCCGATCGGATCGGTATGTTCTGCAGGTTTGGATCCGAGCTGGATAAACGACCCGTCGCCGCACCGGTCTGGTTATAGGAGGTATGGACTCTCCCCGTTTTGGGGTTTATCAAGGAGGGGAGCGTATCCACATAAGTGGATTTGAGCTTGGAGATCTGCCGGTATTCCAGAATGAGCCTGGGAATTTCATACGTTTGCGCCAGCTCCTCCAGAACCCCCTGGTCTGTGCTGTAGCCGCCCGTCTTGCGGGTCTTCTTTAAAACCGGAAGGTTGAGCTTATCGAAAAGAATTTCGCCAAGCTGCTTTGTTGAGTTGATGTTGAATTCCGTTCCGGCGGCCTGGTAAATCCTGCCGGTAAGATCTTTCAGCTGCTGTTCCATGGCCGTGGACATTTGCTGCAGCACATTCCGGTCCACCTTGATACCCGTGTCTTCCATATCCGCCAGAACGGGGACCAGCGGAAGCTCAATCTCATCATAAAGCTTGCCCAAATGAAGCAGATCCAGACGGGTGCGCAGCGATTCATAGAGCGAGCGGATGCATTCCAGCCGCCGGCACAGAACTTCACCCGCCTTTTCCGGCTCCGCAAGGAACGACCCCTGCGCTTCCGATTTCTCGTCCTCCAGCGATACGTGCAGCTGATCCATCGCCCAATGCTTCAGCGAATAATCCCCCGTATTGGGAGAGACGAGAAAAGCCATGAGCATCGCGTCATCCGGGGGGCGCTTTATATGGACGCCGCGGCTGCGCTGGGAAAGCATATACAGCTTGGAGTCCCAACAGACGACACGGGCGGATTCCGTCTCCGCCAGACCCTTCCAAAGGCGCGCCTGCTCTTCATTTCTCAGATCGAACAGTATCGCGTCCCCGGAATCACCCTGAACACAGACAATGTCGGCAATCTTGCGGTGCAACATCCCTTCCGTGTGGGAGAGTTCCACATAAAGCCGCGATTGCCGCGCCATCGACCCGAGGACCTTTTCCGCATCGCAATCGGCCAACCACTTCCCCTTGAGAGGATTCTTTTTCTCTTCATCCAAAAATTCCTTCATCAAGGTTTTAAATCCCAGCTCCGAAAAAAGTTCAAACGCCGATTCACGATCGGGCTCGCAAAGGACAAGAGACGGCAGATCCAGCTCAATCGGAAGGTTTGTTTGAATAGTGGCCAGCTCTCGGCTGGTCCGTATCAGGTCCGCATTATCGCGCAGGCTTTCCTGATATGTTTTCCTCTTGACCTTGTCCCAGTTGCTGAGAACAGTCTCCAGATCCCCAAAGGTCTGTATCAGCTCTCTGGCTCCCTTTTCTCCAATCCCGGGGGCCCCGGGAATGTTGTCGGAGGCGTCTCCCCAGAGTCCCAAAAGATCCGCCACCTGATTCGGAAGCACGCCCAACTTTTCCCGAACCTTTTGCGCATCCAGAATCAAATCTTTTGCCGTGTCCAAAACCACTACGTGATCCGACACAAGCTGCAACATGTCCTTGTCGCTCGTCACAATGACGGATTCAATCCCCTGTTCGGTTGCCTTTCTGGAAAGCGTTCCGATCACGTCATCCGCCTCATAGCCTGCAAGCCCGATGACGGGTACCCGGAACACCTCACACACCCTGCGGATATAGGGAATCTGCTGGACCAAATCAGGGGGCATGGGTTTGCGCGTCGCCTTGTATGCCTGATATTTGTCGTGCCGGACCGTTGGGCCTTCAAGGTCCAGCGCGACGCCGATGTAATCCGGCCGATGCTCTTCAATCAGCTTGCGCAGCATCGAGGTAAAGCCGAAGGTGGCATTGGTGGGCAGTCCCTTGTCATTGCTCAGATTGCGTATCGCATAATAGGCCCGGTAGATGTGAGACATCCCATCAATCAGGAACAGGCGTTTAGCGCTCATAACAGTTTACCTTTTTTAGTCGGCTGCCGGCAGGGATCGCTGACGGCCGCTTACGTATGCATCCGACAGATGTGTACCTGGAAATGCTCATGGATTTCTACGACTACGGCAGTTTTACCGCAGTTCCTTGTATCAGAGGCTCTGCCCGTGTTTATTTGAGTTCTTACACGTGTCGGCAGCCAGTCCAAATCAGCCGCCAGGGCGCAAAGAACGCGAAGAATCGCAAGCAAGAGGCAATGCCGATACAAATGTTGCAACCCGCCGGCAATCGCGCAAATTAAGGATGCTTGTCGCGCGCCAATCCTGTTTCAGCGCCGGCTTCATGCTTTATCGAGTCTGCCTGCGATAGGCCTCCAGGTTCCAGCGGTCCTCTTCCTCATCATGGCGAAGTATGTAAATGTCGCCGTCGCTCGCACGCACGCGAAAATACCTGGACAACGGACCGTACCATTGATCCTCAACGGCTTCGACATGAAGCGACTGTTCTCCCACGGTAAACCGCAGCGGGCGCTCCTCGGATCTATAGCCTGCGCAGCATTCAACCTTTATCCCGCTCATGACGACTTGCCCTTCCCGGCGCGCGGATGACACTTCCGGTAAACGCGCATCAGCTGCTCCACAGAAACGTGCGTGTACTTCTGGGTTGTGGAGAGGCTTTCATGCCCCAGCAGTTCCTGAATGGCGCGCAGATCCGCGCCCGCACTCAGCATGTGCGTCGCAAAAGTGTGGCGCAGCGTATGAGGATGAACCTTGAGCCTCTGCGAGAGACGGCCGACATACCGGTCCACTATATTCCCCACGCTGCGGCTGGTCAGCCGCCCGCCTCTCCGGTTCAGGAACAGTGCTTCGGCCGCTGCGGCGACGTCTTCAGCCTTCAGCCTCCGCGTCCGAATAAGGTTTTCCCTGACATGGATATAGGCTTGCAGAGCCTCCGTTGCGCTTTTCCCAAACGGGCAGATTCGCTCTTTGCGCCCTTTACCGACCACGCGAACCAGCCCTTCCTGCAGGCTGACATCTCCCAGGTTCAGCCCGACAAGTTCGCCGACGCGCAACCCTGCGCCATAGAGCAACTCCAGAATGGCACGGTCCCGCTTGCCGAGATCGGAGGCCGTATCGGGCGCCTCAATGAGATGCGCGACCGCGTCAAGGTCCAGATAGTCCGGAAGGCGGGCTTCCAGTTTTGGCGAAGCGACCATTTTTGCCGTGTTCGTCCGAATGGCGCCCTGAGCCAAAAGAAATTTCATGAAGGAGCGCACCGTAGCCAGCTTTCTGGCAACCGATGCTTTCCGGTTGCTCTTCTGGTAGAGTGCTCCCAGAAATTCGCGGATTGTAAGATTGTCTATCTGGTCCAAATCCGGCGCGGGGCGCTCCTGCCCCTCCGGCCCTGTCGTCAAAAAAGAATAGAATTGCTGAAGGTCCGACGCATAATTGCGGACCGTATGCATCGAGGCATTCCGCTGGTAACGGAGATAGTCCAGATATTTCGCAATCCAGGAATTCAACATGATCCCATTATAGTCGGCGGCCGGCGTAAAAGATATTTTTCGCCGACGGTTACCGGATACTGTAGTGGATAATCCATTGATCCAGGCTCGCCAGCGCCCGTTCTGTCTGCATGCGGTGCCGCTCCTTTTTGTCCCGGACACGGGGCTTGAAATCGGCGGCGTTATCCGACAAGAGGCCGAAACTTGCGTTTGCCGGCTGAAAGGGTTCCGATGCCGAGTCTGAAATGTAATGCACAAGGCTGCCGCAGGCTGTGTCGGCCGGCGGCGCAGCCAAGCGATTCCCTTGGATCAGGCGCGCGGCCTGGATGCCGGCAAGCAGTCCGGTCGCAATAGATTCCACATACCCTTCCACCCCGCAAATCTGTCCTGCAAAAAATAAGGCCGGATTCCGTCTTGCCTGCAGAGTGGGATGCAACAAGCTCGGTCCGTGTATGTAGGTGTTGCGGTGGATTTGTCCCAGTCGCAGAAATTCCGCATTCTCAAGCCCTGGGATCATGCGGAACACACGCATCTGTTCTGAAAATTTAAGGTGATTCTGAAAACCGACCAGGTTGTAGCAATCGGCCATCCGGTTTTCCTGGCGAAGTTGCACGGCGGCGTAGGGCCGCATTCCTGTCCGCGGATCGATCAAACCCACCGGCTTCATCGGGCCGAAACGCAGCGTATCCACACCCCGACGCGCCAGCTCTTCAATCGGCAGGCATCCTTCAAAGTACATCGCCTTTTCAAAAGAGCGCAGCGGCGCCGATTCCGCACGGATCAGTGCCTGATAGAAGCGCCTGTATTCCTGTTCCGTGAAAGGCGCATTCAGGTAATCCTCGCCTCCTTTGCCGTATCGGGATGCGGCAAACAACAGGGATCGGTCGAGGCTGCCGGCGTCGACTATGGGTGAAATGGCGTCGTAAAAATAGAGGTTATGCCTGCCGGCAAAACGGGCGATGGATTCGGCCAGCGCATCCGAGGTGAGCGGACCGGAAGCGACGATAACGGGGCCTTCCTTTGGCAGATCACGAACCTCCTCGCGAATAACCGTGATCTGCGGAATACCCGCTATCTCTTCCGTAAGCCGCAGACTGAAGGCTTCCCTGTCTACGGCCAAAGCATGGCCGGCCGGCACCTTTACTTCTTCGGCTACGCGGAGAAGCAGGCTGTCGAGCCGCCGCAGCTCCTGCTTGAGAAGGCAAGCGGCCGTACCAGGCAGGTCGGACTTAAAAGAATTGCTGCAGACCAACTCACCCAAACGATCCGTTGTGTGCGCAGGAGTGGCGACCTCGGGGCGCATTTCGTACAAGCGCACCTTCAGGCCTCTGCGCGCGATCTGCCAGGCCGCTTCGGTGCCCGCAAGGCCTCCTCCAATTACAGTAACGGTATTCTTCATTCGGGAATTCTAGAGGATGGGATGCGCGAGCACAATACTGCGTCTTGGGGCATCAAGGCCCTGCAGCGGAACAGGAAGCAATCTGAAACTTGTCGCCGATCGGGGTATCTAATCGAACGCACGGTTGCCCAGCCGGCACAACCTGGCGTCGGGAAATTACTTGGGCGGAGGTTCCTATGAAAAAAACTTGTCTCGGCATTGCTTTGCTCTGTCTGGCTCCCATAGCCGCTTTCGCACAACAGGATTATCCGGCAGCTGAAGTTTTCGGAGGCTATTCCTTTTTCCGGGCAAACCCGGATGCTCTGAATCTGCACGGCTGGAATGCATCCGTCACCGGAAACATCTCGCACTGGTTGGGCGTTGAAGGCGATTTCAGCGGCCACTATGGATCGCCGCGGGTTTTTGGAATCGGCGTTCCCTATGTGGACGTCGGTTCTCACACATTCATGGCCGGTCCGCGCCTGTGCCATCGGGCCGGTTCGGTCCCCCCTTTCGCCCATTTTATGCTTGGAGCCGCACGCGCCTCCACCGGAGCCTTCGGCGTCACCATTTCGGACACCGCCCTGGCAACCGTGGTTGGCGCAGGCCTCGACATCCACATAAACGATGCCTTCGCAGTCCGCGCGTTCCAGGCCGACTACCTGATGACGCGATTCAAGACCCGTCCGCAGATATTTTTCAGCGGCTTTGAGGAACGCCAGAACAACTTTCGGTTTTCTGCAGGATTTGTCATCAAGCTCGGCAAGCGATAATCCTCGTCCGGCCCCCGAAAATCACTTGAATCCTCGGGCTTTGAAGCACTTACAGTGTTTATGTAAGACTCAAAGCCCGATGCCGCTCTTTACATGCAATTCCCTAATCTTGAGTTTCTGTGACGTCAATCACGGCCCCTGGCCCTAAAACCCATACAGTAGCAGGCATACGGAGACCGATACGATACCCGGTGCACAACAAAGCAGGTATTAAGGATTGTCCGGCATTGGGCCGATATGGAGACTGGTGAATTCCATATATCTCCGTTGCTGAAGGCATCGCACAGTCGATCGGGGTTGGGGGCCAATATGTTTAGTTTCGGATTCCGGGGAAACCGGGGGTTTTCAATGGTTGAGCTCAGCATGGTGCTGGCAATAACAGCGGTCGCCGCAGCCTGTGCCGTTCCTTAGCTCACGGAGGC
>CAZLHW010000005.1:6198-13722 GCA_964559085.1 uncultured Acidobacteriota bacterium
ACCCTTCGCTAAGCCAAGTTGAGCGCCATAGCCCAAAGGACATCCTACCAGCTGTCGTTTGATCTCGATAACAATCAATGGAGCCTGCTCAAACGCAACGGCGCGGGGGTCTTTGAGCTGCAGCAAGCCGTGAATTCACTCTCGGATGGAGTGCGGAACAGCGGAATTGCGTTTATACGCGAATCCGGTACAGCTCCCACAGGTTTTCCCACCGCCTCTTCGGCCTCCATCACATTTAATGCCCGCGGTCTTCCGAACAACCCCGGCATCATTTACCTCTCGAATGAGGACGCGGACTATGCGGTCAGCGTCTCCCTCGCGGGGAAGATACAGGTGTGGAAACTCACGAACAATCAATGGGTCGCCTTATAAAACCTGGAGCGTATTTCGATGAACAGCCATTTAAAGGATGAGAGCGGAATGACGCTGGTGGAATCGATGATGGCAATTCTGATTCTGCTTGTGGGACTTCTCACTATGGCCCATGTGCTCACGTTCAGCGTGATTGCCAGCAAAACGCACGGCCGGGATGCGGGAAAAGCCACGGCGGCCGCCCAGGAAAAGATGGAAGAACTCATTGCGCTTCAATTTGACGACACGGCAACCGATGTGACGGTTAGTCCCGCCGCGGCGAGCGGCGGAACGGGCCTGACTGCAGGCGGCAGCCTGTACCCCTCGAATCCTGTACAGGGGTACGCCGATTATGTAACGGCGACCGGAAGCCGCACCACCGCAAACAACGCAGCGTATACAAGGCAATGGCAGATCACCAATAATTCTGCAACGCTGAAAACAATCGCCGTTTCCGTACACAGCAACAAAAGCATGCAGTTCGGAACAGCCCCCTCGACGGTATTGATCACACAGAAGGCGCCGTAAGTGCGCCGCAGGAGCGGAACTCAAAGCCATGAAGCACATAGCCGGATTAAAATTGGAGCACGGTTTTACGATGACGGAGCTGCTGATTTCGATCGTCATCCTGATTCCGATTATGGGCGCTGCCGTTAGTCTTTTCTCAACCGGCGCGGAACAGCAGGCATCCGAACAGAGCAGTATTGACGCAAACCAGGAAGCCCGATCGGCATTGCAGATGATGTCGACTGAAATTGCCCAGGCGGGATCGCACGGCGATGTCAGCACCGTTACAACGGGCAGTGTAAGCGCCTCATCGTCCGTCCAGGCACTGCCTGTGGCTTCGACGGCCGGACTGACGGTTGGGGACTGGGTGGACGTGGATTACGGCGCAGATCATGAGATGGTGCAAATCACATCGATCGGGAACAATTCCATCAGCGGCGTTTTCCGCACAGGACACACTTCAGGCAGACCCGTCCACCTTTTTGCCCTCCCCTTTACGTCCGGCGTCCTTCCACCGGCAGGGATGGCGGCAAATACATCCAGCGCTGTTACAACAATCCGCTTTTTCGGAGACATCAACAGCGACTCCACGCTGCAGTATGTTGAATACAATTACGACAGCACCAACAATCAAATTACGCGCCCCATAACCCCGCTAACGCAAACAACCAAGAACGCCGCGCTGCCCCTCATCCGCAACCTGAAGCCGAACTCCGTTCAGTTCCTATTAAACACGGATGCCCGCGGCATCGTTACCTCTGTGAACCTTGCGTTCACGGTGCAGAGCACATGGAAAACGGCGGGGCAGTTCCAGGAGACCGAACTGTCGACAAAGGTGGTGATTCCAAGCGCGGTGGCGAGTTCCGCGCTCCTCTACGAAGTCCGAAGATACGGCGGAATCGACAGATTCCCTCCCACTCCAGCGCAAGTCGCTACATGGGTGAGCCAATGATATACAAAAGAAACAGGATCGGGGATGAAAAGGGCGTGGCAATAGTAGCCACTCTGATGTTTCTCATGGCAATGGCCGTTCTCACTACGGCGCTGGTGTTTACCGTACAGAATGAAATGCGGGCCGCCACGGTCTATAAATACGGGCAGCAAGCCCTCAGCGTCGCAAACGCCGGCGTGCAGAATGCAATCCAGTGGTTTGTCAACAGCTATGCGCCGTGGACGACTCCGGCCGACTATGATTTAACCGCCTCACCCGTACGGTACAGCGGGAATAATGTTCTGCTTGCAGGTCAAACAGGGTCGTCCGCCAACTATCCGAGTTCAGCGACGATAAGCGCGTTCGCTTCAGCGCTCGGGAATATTGCGCTTCAGGCTGATACCAACAACTCCGGCGCCTACTCGGTCAACGCAGCATTGCTGAAGCACCGCCCGGCCAGCTTTATCAATTTGAACACCTTCCTGACCTACGCTTCGGCCATTGAGCGCTGGAGGGTAGACAGCATCGGGAACTGGGGAACAAATGCCAACCATCCCCTGGGGACCGCCCGCATCACGGCCGTTATCGAGAACAGCGGCAATGCAATGTTTGACCGGGCGCTTTGGGGCATCAACTCCGTTGACCTGGGCGGCACGATGATGATTGACAGCTATGATCCGGATCTTGGGCCATGGGATGCCGCCACCAATTCAGGGAATCTCGGAGCCATCGGCTCCAACGGGAACGTGGCAGTAAGGGGAACAGCCGACGTCCATGGGGATCTGGCCTATGGACCGGGAGCGACTTACAGCATCGGCGGAAGCGCCCGAGTCACCGGGCAGAAAATCCAGCTGGCGGAGCCGCGCTATTTCCCCCCCATCCCGCCTTTCAGCGTCGACACCAGCAAAGACGTGGAAGTAAAGAACAAACATCCGCAGACAATCAATCCGGGACTCTATGGGACCATTGATGTTAAGGATGCCCTGACTCTCAATCCCGGGACTTACTATATTGATGAATTAAATGTAACAACCAACGGTCAAATCATTATAAGCGACAAGACCACGCTTTTTGTGAAGACAAGCCTGACCATGGAAGGGCAGGGCGTTGCCAACACGTCCTGGGATCCGACAAAGTTGACGATCAATTACTCGGGAACGAGTGATGTGAAGATGACGGGCGGTTCCCAGGCCTACGTTGAAGTCTATGCGCCAAACGCCGAGCTGCAGCTCCACGGCAACGCAGATTTCTTTGGATCCTTTATCGCCCTGGATGTGGTTGTTATCGGGGGTCCCAAGATTCACTTCAGCGAAGGCTGTCTGAACGATCACCTGATCCAGCGCCCGTTCCGGCTGATCACCTGGTCTCAGAACATCGATTGACGTTTGCCGCGCCGGCAGGAACAGGACTCGCCTGAAGGTTTCAAAACCGCTTCGCCACGGATTCCTCCGCTTCCAGAGATTGACAGCAGCCTCGCGCCCGATGCTCCGGTCGGTGAATTCAGTGGAATCCGCGGCATTCTTCTTCCGATAAATGTCCATCGACTCCACCGGATCGGGCTTATGCCTCTTTGTTTGGCAGGCTGAAATAAAACGTAGCGCCTTTGCCTGTTTCGCCCTCGGCCCACACGCGCCCCTCGTGCCGGCGGATGATTCGCTGCACGATGGCAAGTCCCACGCCGGTCCCCTTAAACTCGCTCTCCGTATGCAGCCGCTGAAACACGCCGAACAACTTGTCTGCATACTGCATATCAAACCCGGCTCCGTTGTCTTTGATTGAATAAATGTTTTCCTTCGCTTCGCGCCGGGAATCCACTTCAATGACGCTGCGCTTCCGGTCGGCGGAAAATTTGATGGCATTTGAGATCAGGTTGCTCCAAGTCTGATGCAGCAGGGTGGGATCGCCCACGGCGGGAAGAATGGTTCCGACCCGGAAATCTATCCGTTCTCTCTGCTCAGCCGTGGTCAATTCCATATATACCAGGCGCACCATTTGATCCATATCTATAGGCACCGCGCTCATGGCGGCGCGGCTGAATCGTGAGAAGGCCAGCAGGTCGTCGATCAGCTGCCCCATGCGCTGCGTCTGACCACGGATGACATTGCAGAAACGGATCCCTTCTTCATCCAGGAACTCGGCATATTCATCGACCAGTATTTTCGTATACCCGTCAATAGCGCGCAGCGGCGTCCGCAAATCATGGGAAACCGAATAAGAAAAGGCTTCCAGTTCCTTATTCGCCGTCTCCAGTGCGGCCGTCCTGTCTGCGACGCGCTGCTCCAGCTCCTCATTCATCCGGCGAATCTGTTCCAGCGTCCGCAGACGCTCCGTTACATCCCGAAACACCCAGACCAGGGCCGGCTCTTCTTCGCCGCGGTCGAGAGGGTAGGAAAATCGTTCGAAAAGGCGGCCGTCTTTAAAATGCATCAAGTCCTCCGTCTTTGCAGAATTTCGGTAGACTTCCTCAATCCGCGCCATGAACTGATCGGGATCTGCCAGTTGCGGTTTGACATATTCAAGCAGCATGCGGTCGTCTCTGGTCGACAGAATATCGGGGGGGATCGACCATATTTCGGCAAAACGTGAATTGTAGTGCAGAACGCGGCCTCCTCTGGAGATGATCAGTATCCCGTCGTTGATGGACTCCATGGTTGCTTTTAGGACGGAGGCGCCGCTTTGCAAGGCGGATTCCATCCGTTTCCTCTCCGAGATATCGCGCACCACAACAAGCACTCGCCGGCGGCCGCCGATCGCGGCGATGCGGGCGCTCACTTCAACCCAGAATGTGTGTCCATCTCTATGCCTCGCCCTCCATTCAAATATCTGGGGGATTTCCTCCTCGATCCGCCGGAACAATTCCGAGTCACGGGGCCGGGTCCGGTCATCGGCGGAGAGTTCGCCGACCGCAAGCTGAAGAAATGTCGTGCGGTCATAGCCGTACATCTCGCACGCGGCGCGATTCACATCCACAACTCTGCCTGTGTCTATTTCGTGGACTATGATTGCATCGTTTACAGAATCGAAAATGGTTCTGGCCCGCAGCTCGCTTTCCCGCAGCGCAGCCTCGGCAAGTTTTCTTTCCGCAATTTCTTCCTGCGCTTTCTGAAAGAGCCGGGCATTATCGAGAGACAAGGCCATCTGCCCGGAAAGCAGATTGATCAACTCCAACCGCTTGGCCGTGAAAGCATGCGTTACAAGATTATTTTCCAAATACACGATGCCGCTAAGCCTCCCCTGGTTGATCAGCGGGGCGCAGATCACTGATTTGATTCCATGTTTTCTTACATAGGAGTCCTGGGTGAAGTCGCCGCTCCCGGACGCATCGTCCAGCACCAGGCTTTTTTGCGTACGCACCACGTGGGACACAATCGCTGCCGAAACCGAATCGCTCTTCTCCGGATCGATGCTCTGCAGAACAGAGACCTCTCCGCCATCCATATCTCCCAGCGCCTCAATCGTCCAGCGTCCCTCATGTTCCAGAATCAGGGCGCCGCGTTGCGCTCCCGCATTTTCAATGATCAGGCGCGCCAGTCTGGCAAGCAGCGGCGCCAGTTCGATAGCCCCGGCCATAGCCTGGGAAGCTTTAACCACCGTCGCCAGATCCAGGGAAGCCTCTTCCGTCTCATTCCTTTCGCCGCGTCCGGAGTCCGGCTTGCGAGCCGGATCGGCGCCGGGGCCCGGAACCGGCTTCGGCGGAATAAACAGCCGGCCCTAGCGGCTCTTGAGCTGCTCAGCCTTCGCATTTGCCCCCCAATCCTCATAGCAACGGATTGCTTCTTCCAGGTAGACCCGTGCGATCGTCTCTTTATTCCAATCCAGAAAAAAGCATCCGGCCAGTTCATTGGCCACGGCTTCCTCACGGATAAAACCGTTTTCTCTGGCGCTCCGAATTGCGGCGTCGTAGGCCTCAACGGCATGGACCCTATCGCCGGAATTCCGATATTGCTCCGCCTCAACCAGCTGAAATTTATGAAAATAATTGACGGCCGAATACTGCGCCCAGGTTTGCAAATTCTTTTTATTGGCTTCTATTTGCTGCAGGTGCGGCTCCGGATCGCTCTCCGGATTCTCCCTGAGATAAGCCAGCCTTGCCAGAGAGTCATAAAGCCAGACCGTTGAATCATAGGGGAACCCTCTCCCCTGGCCGGCGAATTGATGGCGATAGGTCGCCGCGTCCACCGCCTGCTTGAAGTCTCCGAAAAGATAATCCAGCAACAGTTTGTGAAGATAAAGCATGTACAGGCACGGGAAATCAAATGCCTGCAGGTGGCGCGGGACCATTGCCTCCTCGTCATAGAAGTCGCCTTTCAAATAACGGGGCGACGTTCTGCCATTCCTTAATTCGTGCACGGCCTGAAGCAGCATCTCAAAGCGCGGGATCGTCTGCATCTGCTTCATCTGAAGCGCGGATTCCTTAAGAGACAATGTTTTCTGCTGGAGCAACGGAAGATCCGGACGAACGCCGGCAAAGTATGGGAATATACAGCCCAGAAAAGCGGAAAAAGCCGCATGCTGAAAATCGCCGCATTCAATTCCGCGATAATAGGAAGACTGGAACAGGTCCGGAATATCTTTCAGCGGCATCTTCCAATGGGAAACGAAGAGGTGTGAATTGGAATGGACTCTGGGATACCATTCTCTGGCGTTGAGCCGCTGCACCAGGTCCTGGCCGAGTTGCGCAAATCGGCAGCCTGCTTCAATGTTTTGGCGATGGCTGCAGAGGAAATGGCCATAGAGGGCATAGCCCAAGGCAGACGCCGGCATATTGCCGCTCTTTATCGAGATGTCTGTCATTTTTAGTGTGACCAAAGAAAAAAGACCGCGGAACGCTCCGAAGGTTGTTGCGGAAAGATTGGCCAACAGCCGCATAATCGCAAGCTGGTACGGATCCGTCATTGGCGGCAGATCTATCAGCGACTCAATCCGCTTCCCTTTCCAGGCAGCCTCAGTCTCGCGGGCAGCGGCCTCAATAGCTTCTTCCGTCGGGCTTTCGGGAAATGCCACCCCCATATTTCTTAAGATTTCGAGTCCTGCGTCGATGGATTCCCGTATTCTGTTTTGAGCCGCCAGGGCTTGAATCCGGACTTCATAGATTCCGGCCTGATCCGGCAACGATCGAATCTGTTTTAAGGCCGCATCCGCCAGCTCATCCACGGCGGCGTAGCGGCCATTCAAATATGCCGCTTCTATCAATGATTCGTACAGGCTTACAGTGAAATCATACTGATGGATCCAGGCGTCCGCGGGCAACAGGTCGCGGGCGACTGTGAAATAGTCATAGGCCGCCCCATAGGCCAGGGCAGCTCTGGCTTTTTGTCCCGCTTGATAATTCAGCACTGCCAATTGGTGCCGCTCCGAGGGCTCGGCAATCAAATCCAGGCCGCAGTTCAATTGATGGACGATTTCGAAAATCCTTTCTTCTCTCTCGATTTCCGTGGAGCTTTTCAAAATGGACCGTCCGATGTTGAGATGCGTCGCCTGTTTCTGCTCCGGCGGAATGAGCGAATAGGCGGCCTGCTGCATCCGTTCATGCAGAAATCTATAGACATAAATTGCAGAATCCTCCCCCACCGGCTTATCGCTTCTTCCGGAAATCAGCTTCGCCTCTTCACTCAGCGGAAGAACGACGCCCGCCTGCAGAGCAGGCCATAGTCTGGCGGCTGTTTCGACACGAGACATCTGGCTTACGGTGGAGAGCGACCTGAGGTTAAAGGAATCGCCAAAACAGGCCGCCA
>CAZLHW010000005.1:13732-22131 GCA_964559085.1 uncultured Acidobacteriota bacterium
CCTTCCGGAAGCTTCTGCAGTCGGCGAGCCAGGAATTCCACTACATCATCGGTCAGAGACAACGAAGCGATTTGGGCAATGTCGCAGTGCCAGTGGCCGGATTCGGGGTCAAAGAATATGCGGCCTTCCTCATGGAGAGACTTGAGCAGCTGATTGTTGAAGAAGGGATTTCCCTGCGTTATCCGGTATAAAAGATCCGCCAGTTGCATGGACATTTGCGGGGAGCATCCGAGGGCGTCCGCCACCAGCCGGTTGATATCCGAGAGCTTCAGTGGGTCCAGGCGAATATGCGCAAGCCGATCACCGGCAGATTCGGCTTCATTCAGCATGCGGCTCAACGGGTGCAGCGGAGCAACCTCGTTATCCCTGTACGCGCCTAAAAGCAGCAGCGATCCTTTCTCCCTGCGGCTCACCAGCTGCCCGGTCAATTCCAGAGACGGAGGATCGGCCCATTGCAAATCGTCAAGGAATAGCACAAGAGGACACAGTTCGGATGCCAGAACATCTATGAATTTCCGGAACAGCAAATTAAAACGGTTTTGCGCGGCAATGCCGGAGAGTTCCGGAACAGGCGATTGCGGCCCGATGATGGACTCCAGCTCCGGTATGGCATCCATGAGAACCCGGGCGTTATTTCCCAGGGCCTCCAGCATCCGCGCCTTCCAAAAATCCCGTGCTGCTTCGCCTCCGGAGAGCAGTTGTCCCATTAAATCTCTCATGGCCTTCGCATAGGCGGAATACTGTATGCTCTGCCGCATTTGCCCGAATCGGCCCCTGACAAAAAACCCCCTCTTTTCCTCGATCAGCTTTTGAAATTCCTGGATCAGGGCCGTTTTTCCTATTCCGGCAGGACCCGATACGAGGATCAATTCAGGCGGGCCATTCGCCGTCCGCTCGAAGGCGGCAAGGAGCTGCTCCAGTTCTTTCTCGCGGCCGTAGAGCTTTTCAGGAATCAGGAAACGCTCGGCGCGATCCTGCCGGGCCAGTGCAAAATCCCGGATTTCTCCATAATCGGTTAAATGCTGCAGGCATCTATCCAGATCTTTTTTAAGTCCCAATGCGCTCTGATAGCGATCTTCCGGCGCCTTGGCCATCATCTTCATGACAAGATCCGAAACTGCGCGAGGGACTGCGGGATTCAAAGCGCAGGGGGCGGCAGGGATTCTGGCAAGATGCGCGTGCACCAGTTCCATCGCATCGGAAGCCTCGAACGGGCGCCGCCCGGTCAGCATTTCATAGAACACCACTCCCAGAGAATAGAAATCCGTACGGTAGTCGATTGTTCGATTCATCCGCCCCGTCTGCTCCGGAGACATGTAAGCCAGAGGACCCGTAATTGCCATTGGACGCTTTAATTCCGGGCTTTCCCGGCTGAGTATGGTCGCAATGTCAAAATTCCCGATCTTGAATTCGCCCGTGGCGGGGTTCCATACAATGCTGAATGGATGCAGGTCCTTATGGATGATGCCGGCCGCATGGATATCGGCAAGGCCTTCGACGATACTCGCCGCAGCCTCAAGGAATTTTCGCAGAGAAAATGATTCCGTTCCGACTTTTCCCCACTGCTGAAACAGGGCATCCAGGCGTATCCCCCCAAAATCCTCCATCACAAGAAAAGAGGCGTTCGAGTTCGATTCCAGGCTGAATATTTTGAGAACGCGATCCGTCTTGAGCATCCGCTTGATTTTAAATTCGTTGTGAAGGCGGCTCAGATTCATCGCCGTCATTTTGGACGGTTTAAGCATTTTCAGAATAACAGGCCGGCTATCCCTTATACGGACTGCCCGGAAAGCAATCAGTTCCAAACCATCATGGATCTTGGCAACAACTCGATATCCGGGGAATTCCAGCGGGGCTCCTGCCATTTCCAACTTCCTCTCCCAGAATGAAGCAGCTCCGGTGTTCTGGCGGGGGCGGCGGGCCATGATCAGGAGAGACGTCTCGATGCCGCGCGGAACGATAAAATTCTAGGGTTTATTATAAGCCAGTGGTGCGGTTGTTTCGACTGCAAGTTTCACAAGGTCTGTGTCCTTGCCGCCTATCCCGAAACCCGGGCATGCCGTCGGCTTTTTAATGCCTATTGCCTTGGGACGGGCCCGAGACCGTACCGGTGACTTCAACCCGGAATCTGGTATGCTGGGAGCATTGAGTACCCGGAGCATCGCACTCTCGTTTATGCTCAAAGCACGCCGGCGTTGTTGCCGGGAGAAATAATGTCGCATGCGCCCACAACTCCGGGGCACTTGCGGGATTGAAAAGGAGAAACGGACATGACGGAAGATTTCCGCAGCGATTCAATGGGCCGAACCGACGCTTTTCAGAATTTTTATCCGGATGATTACGCTCACTGCTTTGGCTGCGGCCGCTTGAATGAAAAAGGATTGAAGATTAAGAGCTATTGGGACGGCAATGAAAGCGTGTGCCGCTTTCTTCCAGATACGTGTTATACGGGAGGGATGAAAACGATTCTCTACGGGGGAATCCTCGCCTCTCTGATTGACTGCCACGGGGCAGGTACGGCGGCAGCCGCAAAAGCGCAGGCGATGAACCTGAAGGTTCCGCCGGGAAGCATGCCGCGCTTTGTCACCGCCTCTCTTAAGGTGGACTATCTGGCTCCGACTCCGGTGGGCGTGGAGCTGGAGCTTCGCGGCGTTGTTGCTGAGATCAAGGAGCGCAAGGTCACCGTTATGGTAACGGTGTCCTCGGGTAAAACCGTATACGCAAAAGGGGAAGGAGTCTTTGTTCAATTGCGCGATGAGACGGCGCCACCAAACCGCGGACAGAAGCCTCGCCCCCCGGCCTTCTAGGCGTTTCGTGTTCTTGGCGCCTTATTTAGGACCGCCTGAATTTACGAAGAGAGATTTTCTGGCCGCAAGGATTTCGTTCTGCACAGGCTCCTGATCTTCCAGAGCCAGCGGGTATTTTTCCGGAAGTCCGAATCCCTGCTTCCCCAGCACCAGCGCCACGCCGGACCAGGCCCCTGCAAAGCGTTCGGCAGACATGCGGATGTTGCCGCGGCTGGGGTCCGCCAGGAAAAGTCTGTCGCCGCGCACCCCTTTTAAAACCGCAAAATGCCGATAATCTTCGGTTTCCAGATGAATGAGGATGGGGCCCTTCAATCGGGGAAGACTCGCGAACTTCAGCCGTACGCCGACAGCCTGATAGCCCAGCCGCTCCGCGCACAGCTTAAGATCCAGAAGCGATAGTCCGTTTTTCTCTCTATCTTCCACTTCAGCTTTGCTCAGGGAACTGAGGATGCAGACCAATATGTCTTCTTCCGTAACCCTATCGCCGAAGTAGAACCGCATCAGCGTGGCCAAAGCTCCAGCGCCGCAGGAATAATCCAATCTCTGGAGCACCACATTGAGGCGGCAATCCGGGTCAGGAATCCGGCCTGACCTCGGACGTCAGTGAATGCTGCGGTCGGGCCTTGCTACGATATACTTTCGGCCGCATCGCGGACATTCGATTTCCACATGCTGCAGATCACCGAACATATCGCGCTGGTCCTCCACCTTCATGTTGTCCACCATACGACCTATCATTTCATCCGAGCATCGGCACTCGTAAAACAGAAGCACCTCGCCGATTTCTTTAGCGCGCCCTTCGCCGACGGCAGCGCCCAGATAATCAAAAAGATCCTGCGGGCCGAGATTTCTGACGGCGTCAAAATCGCCCCCGGGGAGCGCGTGAATCAGGACGCCGTCTCCGTCCCCTTTTACTTCCAGGCGCGTTCTCGTTTGATCCACCTCCGCGAAATACTGCTCCACCATGTCGCGCGGGCTCCCGGTTTTCGGACTGATATGGCTCTGAGTCATGGGCAGGCCTGCTTTCTGCCGCTGGACCATTACCGACGCCTTTCCGGTTTCAGCTTCTCGAATTCGCAGACACATCATGCCTTCCGGCTCAACTCCAACGAAAAAGCCTGCATCCATTCCCTTGAACGACAGGGACCATCCCCAGGATTCCCTCTGTGCAAGGGATACCGCGCAAAGCGCCGTGGCTGCCAACAGTTCCCGGATCAGCGCGTTCCACTGCTGCGGCGGCGACGGAATCCCATGGCGTGAATTATAAGCATGCATACCCGTGATCACGGGAACAATGTTGCCCTGAACCGCAAGCAGATGGCTGTTCTGGATCAAATATCGTTTGTACCTGGCCAGGTTTTTCAGTTCCGGCATTTCCTAATCCTGAAATGAATTTTTTGCAAAGGATGCCGCAGTCTGCTCTTTCTGCGAATCTCAGAATATACACCGCCGGTCTTGGGAGCATCAAAGTGTAATTTTTGCACCTTTCAAAGGGAATTGTGCAAAACATGCGCTCTACAGACGCCTCCTTTGTATGAAAAGCCTCGGAAAACGTATTGGCATGCCAATTGCTATTGGATGGGTTGCGTGCGGTTTAAAGTGAGCCGCGGGATAGCCTGGGGCCGCAGAAGTTCCGGCGGCCCTTAACGAAATTTAGGAGATGCATCATGTACAAAAAAACCATGGGAATTTTTGCGGCGGCGATAGTAGCCCTCTTTATGCTGGCGGCCGAACCTGCGGCAACGGCGCAGGCATCAACACCCTGTCCGGCTCCCGGCCAGGGACCTCGTGACGGCAGCGGTCAGGGGCGAGGTCTTCGCGACGGCAACGGCAACGGGCCTCGCAATGGGCAAGGCTACGGTCCTAAACGCGGTCAGGCCCGCGGCCTGCGAGATGGAAGCGGGCGGGGTCAGGGGGCAAGGCAGGGCCGAGGACTCCGTCTTCGCGACGGCAGCTGCATCAACCAGGATTTGAAACCGGGATCCGCGCCGACGGTTGCCCGGTAATACGTTGCGGAATACAGGCGGTCGCCGCCGACGCACCGGTTCAGCGGAGACCGCTTGCACCGTTCCTTTCCGGGAATGCTATGTTCTGTCGAGCGTTGTTGGAGTGCAAACGCTGCCAGCCCCGCTCTCAGCGAATCCATACGCTGCGGCTACGGGGCCCGTCAAACTCGCAGAAATAGATGGCCTGCCATGTGCCCAGCTGAAGCCGGCCCCCTTCCACAGGAACCTGAACGGAAGAGCCCATCATGCTCGCCTTTGCATGCGCCGCAGCATTGCCTTCGCCATGCAGATATTCCGCCTGCCAGGGCACCGCACGATCCAACGCCGCTATTATATCCGCAGTAACATCCGGATCCGCATTTTCATTGACCGTAATTCCAGCGGTCGTGTGAGGCACAAAAATCGTAACAACGCCGTCTTCTATCCCGAGTTCGGACACCGCGGACTGAACCTTTTGCGTTATGTCAACAAACTGTGTGTGCGCCTGCGTTCGAATGGAGAGTGAAAACATGGGAATTGCCTCGCATGAATAGTGAACGTTTCGGCCCGCCGTCGCCGCGCTTTGATTCCCCGGCGGCAAAAGCCGTCCGCCTATTGCGCAACCTTCAGGCGCGACGGGGCCAACTCTGTGTCTCGTTTCAAATATCGCACGCCGGCCAGCCAGAATACGCCGGCGACAAGAAACATGATGCCGACCCAGAAGAAAGACCGGTTCATATCGCCATATTTATCATTCAGAAACCCGACAATTACGGGAGAAATGACGTCGCCGAACGCATGAATTATAAAAATGTTGAATGCAAAACCCGCAGCCCGCATGGATGGATGCGTTACGTTGGCAAGGATTGTGTTTGTGGGTCCGGTGTTGAAAAAAAGACAGAAACAGGACAAAAACACAAGCACCCAGATTGCCCAGGGGAACGGGGCCCTCAGCGCGGCAAGGAAAATAGGGAAACCAAGGATCATTGCAGCGCCCGAAACCAGGAAATAGGAACCGGCAAAGCGGCCCCGCAGCTTATCTCCGGCGATGCCTCCAAGCAGCGTCGCAGTAAGACCGGCTGCCGCTGTAATTGCGCCGAAGAGAATGGTCGAGTTTGCGGGAGCGCCCGGGCGGTTTTCCAGATAATAGGGCATCCAGAAAGCAATGCCGCCGATGGCAAACGTCATGGCTGTCTGCCCCAGCGTGCATAACACGTAAGACGGTGTACGCACCAGGATCCAATAGTCTTTTATTGGAACTGCGCCCGGCTTCATAGCCTGTTTTAAATCGGCGCTGCCTCGGGCAGGCTCCCGCATAAACAGACTCTGAATGCCCAGAATAATGCCGGGCGGCGTCAACAAAAGGAATGCCCAACGCCAGCTCTGCAGGTTCACTCCGGCAAGGGCAGAAACCCAGCCGCCGAAACCCGAACCGGCGATCCATCCTCCAAAAACATACCCCAAAGCGCTGCCGACCGGGATGGCGACGTAAAACCAAGCCAATACCCTTCCACGATTCTCAACCGGGAAGAGGTCGGAAATCATGGCCGGGGCGACCGGTCCATAGGCGGCTTCCCCGATTCCCACAAAACAGCGCGTAATCAGCAATACCAGGAATGTTTCCGCAAGTCCGGAAGCGCCGCTTGCCAGGCTCCACACTAGAACGCCCAGAGCAACCAACGCCCACCGGGATCTTTTCTCGGCCATGCGGGCAAATAACGGGGCCCCGATCATGTAGGTCAACATGAACGCCGTCCCCAGTAATCCAAGCAGCGCGTCCTCCGGTTTGAAGCCCAGCCGGTTCTGAAACCATTGAATGCCCGCTGCCAGGAAATTGCTTTCCGAAGCCCCCATTTCGCCGTTCGGGCCGAAGAAGGTCTTCTTTATGGGCCCCACGACGGCCGAAAGCACTTGACGATCGATATAATTAAAAAGGTTGATCAGAAGAAGCAGGGCTAGGGCCGAATTGGCACTGGATCCGCGCCCGCAGTTGCCGCCGCGGAGAAAGAAAGAATGTCGACTGGATTGCTGCATGAAGATCCTCTTCAATCAAAACGCAGGCCGGCTCCGATTTTTACAGCATGCAATGAACCACGCAAAATCGTACTATTTTAGACTGGCTCAGGCTATGGGACAATGAGCCTTTCGAGGGCGCTTCCTCAATCAAAAGGAGACGTTATGGACGAGGTTGATAAAATCCGGCATGAAATCAATGCGGTCGACGAGCACATCCTCGATGCGCTGGCCAACCGGCATCGGCTGGTGGAAAACATCATTCAGGCAAAGAAACAACTGGGAACGCCCATACGCGATTTTTTGCGAGAAGAACAGCTGCTTGCTGACCTTATCGCCAAGGGACGCAGCCGGGGGCTCGATGCGCACCTCGTAACAAGGGTGTTTCACGAAATTATTGATGATTCGATCCGGTCGCAGGAGCTTCACCTTCTCGATTATGACAGAACCAACCTCAAACGGGTTGCATTTCAGGGAATCGAGGGCGCCTATGGCGAGCTGGCCGGCCGGAAACATTTTTCTCCTTTTCTCGAGCAGACGCTTTTCATAGGGGTGGATACTCTGGAACAGGTCGTAAACTCCGTCGAGGACGGCGACGTCGATTATGGGCTGGTTCCAGTGGAAAACACAACGGCCGGAAGCATCAACGAGGTCTACGACCTGCTTTCCGTGGCGCAGATATCCATCGTCGGCGAGGAAATAGTTCGGGTTGAGCATTGTCTTCTTGCGATTGAGGACGTGCCTCTGGTCAATATCCGGCAGATCTATTCCCACCCCCAGGCGCTGGCGGAATGCATCAAATTTGTTTCAAAGCTTCCGAATTGCCAGGCTTTGCCCTATGCGGATTCAGCCATGGCCGCAAAAAAGGTGAAGGAAGACAACAATCCCGGAGTCGCCGCGATAGGAAGCGAAGAAGCCGGGCGGCTTTACGGCCTGAAGGTTCTTAGCCGTAATATCGAAGATCAGCAGAACAATTTCACGCGATTTCTCAACCTCGCCAAAAAGCCATCGGCTATTGACCTGAGGATTCCCTGCAAGACTTCCCTGATTATGTCCACTTCGCATGAAGAGGGATCGCTTTTGAGAGCATTGAGCCTGCTGCACGATTATAAAATCAACCTGTCCAAGCTCGAAAGCCGCCCCATCCCGGGCATGCCGTTTCAGTATCTTTTTTACATTGATTTCGAAGGCAATGCCGCGGATCCGCGAGTGGCGGAAGCGCTCGAAAAGTTGCGATCGGCGACAACGTCGCTGAAAGTCCTCGGGTCCTACCCGACGCAGCAACGCTCCAGGACCGCTCCCAGGGTCGAAAACCTCGCCAGTGCCCCTCCGGAGGCCGAGATGCAATCCGCGGCGCCGGCCGCTGCAAAAAAGGCGACGGTCAGTTACAGACTGGCCAGCAGGGAGCATAAAGCCGACGACACCATCATCTCCGTAAGAGGCGTTAAAATCGGCGGGCCCGGATTTGTAATGATCGCCGGCCCCTGCGCCGTAGAGTCGCCGGAGCAGATCCGGAAATGCGCCCGCTACGTGCGCGAATGCGGCGGCCAGCTGCTGCGCGGCGGGTGCTTTAAGCCGCGCACCTCTCCTTACA
>CAZLHW010000006.1:0-15591 GCA_964559085.1 uncultured Acidobacteriota bacterium
AATTTCCGCGCCTTTCGATTCCGAGTTTTCCGAAGCGGCGCCGTCGCGCCTCTGCCAGAAATCCTCGAACCGAATCCCTTTTTTATTGCAAAGGTTCTGGAAGCTTCCCATATAGCCGATAGGTGCGTCCAGCCAAACGTAGAAATACTTGCCGGGAGCATCCGGGATCTCAAAACCGAAGTAGGGCGCGTCTCTCGATATATCCCAGTCTTTGAGTCCCGCCTGCAGCCACTCATCCAGTTTGTTGGCTGCTTCCTGCTGCAGCGTGCCCGAACGCGTCCATTTGCGGAGGAAATCCGCGCATTCCGCCAGCTTGAAAAACAGGTGCTCCGATTCCTTGAGTACCGGCTTGGCTCCGGAAACCTGCGAATACGGGTTTTCAAGATCGGTGGGTTGATAGGCCGCGCCGCAGGAGTCGCAGGAATCGCCATATTGATCGGGAGATTTACACCGGGGGCAGGTGCCACGGATATAGCGATCGGGAAGAAACATTTGCCTTATCGGATCATAATACTGCTTGATGCTGCGGGCCTCGATCATGCCCGACGCCTTGAGCCTGGCATAAATGTCATTGGCGAAATGCCGGGTTTCTATGGAATGTGTTGTGTAGTAATTATCAAAACCGATGTGGAAGCCCGCAAAATCCCGGACATGTTCGGCATACATGCGCTCGATCAGCGCTTCAGGCGAAATCCCCTCCGATGCCGCGCGCAGCATAATGGGCGTTCCGTGCGTGTCATCCGCGCAGACAAAGTAACAGGTGTTCCCCTTCATCTTTTGGAAGCGCACCCAGATATCCGTCTGGATATGTTCGACAAGGTGCCCCAGATGAATGCTGCCATTGGCGTACGGAAGCGCGCAGGTAACCAGAATTTTTCGAGCCATAACGGTCTGTAACCTTCCGGATGTTTGATTTTTCGCAATCAATCGCGAATGACGAATAAAAGCGTCCCGCGTTTTCCAATTCGTAATTCGTCACTCGCACCAGGTAATTTATAAGCGGATCTGTTCGACCACCGTGATGCCGTATCCATGCAGACCGACAATTTTCCTCGGATGATTTGTAAGAATACGGATTTTGTGAATTCCCAGACTCCGAAGAATCTGTGCGCCGATGCCATAGATGCGAAGATCGATACCGGCATCCGGCGCTTCGTCCTTTGGCGTGCCGGCGTCCTGAGCGGCATAGGATCGAATTTCTTCCAGAATTCTCTGTCCTTTGTCATCCTGTCGGAGATAGACAAGAACTCCCCGCCCTTCCGCCTGGATAAGTTTCAACGCCGAGCGCAATTCACCGCAACCGCTATTGCGCAGAGAGTAAAACACATCCGCCAGCGTCGACTGAGAATGAACGCGAACCAGTATGGGTTCTTCCGAGCTCACTTTGCCTTTTACCAATGCCACATGATGCTCATGAGCCACAAGGTCTTCATAGACAATGATATTAAAATCGCCGAACTCCGTAGGGAAAACGGCCTCAGCAACCGACTTTACAAACGTCTCGGTGCGCAACCGATAGGCTATGATGTCGGCAACCGTGACAATTTTGATTCCA
Source organism: uncultured Acidobacteriota bacterium (assembly GCA_964559085.1). GTDB lineage: Bacteria > Acidobacteriota > UBA6911 > UBA6911 > UBA6911 > UBA6911. The sequence continues at coordinate 1,556 of CAZLHW010000006.1, forward strand.
TGCGTCTCTGCAACCTGCATCAACTGCGGCACGCGCGCCATGGTGCCGTCGTCGTTCATCACCTCGCAGATAACACCGGCAGGGTACAACCCGGCCAGCCGCGCCAGATCGACAGCAGCCTCGGTCTGCCCCGCCCGCATCAGCACCCCGCCGGAACGGGCTCTTAGCGGGAAAACATGTCCCGGACGCGCCAGATCCGCCGGCCCGGATTTCGGATGCACCGCCGTGAGGATCGTCCGGGCGCGGGGGGCGGCGGAGTTTCCAGTGGTCTCCCCGTGGCGCGCCTCGATGGACACAGTAAACGCGGTCCCGAACTTGCTGGTGTTCTCGCCAACCATCATGGGGATTTGCAGTTCGTCGAGCCGTTCACCCGTCATGGCCAGACAGATCAGGCCTCTGCCGTGCTTGGCCATGAAGTTGATCATCTCCGGCGTGACTTTGACGGCTGCGGCAGTCAGGTCGCCTTCATTTTCTCTATCCTCATCGTCCACAACGATGACCATGCGTCCTTGGCGGATATCCTCAATGGCTTCCTCAACACTGTTGAATCCCAACGCGCACCTCTTTCCAAAAAGAATCATTGTAGCCACCAACGGGACCGGAGAGCAAAAAAAAATGCGGCATTCTGATTAGCCATGGCGCACTACAGCCGCATTTTGAAGTAGAATCAGACGCTCCAACGGAGCACGAGGACTTTATGATTCGAGCGACTTTGATCTACCTGTTCATCGGCCTTTTTATTCTTTTGACGGCTCCGCCCGTTATGCTTTGGACTTTGCTCTCCGGCGATTCGCGGTTTCTTTACCGGGCAGGCCGCTTTTGCATACGACTATCCGGTTGGATTTCGGGAGTCCGGCTCGTTGTGGAGGGAAGCAATAAGATCCAACCCGGTAAAACTTATGTTTTTCTATCCAATCACCTTGGAAATTTTGACGGACCCGTGCTTTGCCACATAATACCGCGTGATTTGAGGGCTTTGATCAAACAGGAAATGATGCGCATTCCCATCCTGTCTCTCGTGTTGAAGCAGGTGGGCTTCGTCCCGGTCGATCGCCGCAACCCTAAGAAATCCCAGGCAAGCATCGATCTCGCGGCGCAGCGTCTGAAAGAGGGCTTGTCTTTCTTTGCCTTTCCGGAAGGCACGCGCAGCAGAAACGGCCGGCTGGGCGAATTTAAAAAGGGCGCCTTTATAATGGCGCTTAAAGCAAAAACGCCCGTAATCCCGGTCACGATTTTAGGCACGGATAAGGTTCAAGCGCCCGGGAAATACCCCATTCGCCGCGGCACCGTTCATGTGATTTTTCACGACCCGATTTCCACCGAAGAGATGAGTCTGGAAGACAGGAATCTGCTGATTCAGCGCACGCGCGACGCCATAGAGTCCCGCCTCCCGGCGTCTTCCTGAGGTTCACAGCCTCTGAGCGGGTTTCTTACCAGCTGCCGGCTGGATTCAGAAGCTTTTTGCCCTTGATCCAGCGAAGGGTATTTGTTTTGTCGGTTGTAATACTGGCGAGAGTTTGTTGGAAGCTGCGCAGCCTGTGCTGGAGCATCAGCGGATTCTCTTCCTGGTCCAAAAACCAGCGTTCCGATCCACGGTCATCGCGGACTTTTATAACCGGAAGCTTCGTGGAAACACGGTTCACCTCGACTTCCAGTTGATCATCCCCGATATATTCCATCGAGCCGGGGACGCCGTCCAGTCCGCATTTTACCTTTTTGTTTTCCTTCAGCTCCTTATAGATTTGCCGGCTTAACCATAGAGTAGTCGCCTTCTTCCCCTTCATATCGCGTCCCGACTGAAACAGGCTGGAATTGATTAAATTGCGGGCGGCGAGAATATCTTTGTTGGGTATGAATATTGTTCCCTGCGTTTGCTCGTCTTCCCATTCTAAAAAACGATCCGGTAAAAATTGGGCGATGCGTACGACAAATGAAGCGCGATGTTCCCTATTTTGGATGTTCCATACCAGAACAGTATCCTTCCCGAACTCAGGTATGTTTGCAGCCTCTGCAGAAAAAACGATTCCGCAGCCGGTCAGAACAGAAAGGAGCAGCAAAGAATATAAAAATCCGCGACAACCCATTTTCATATTAAAAGCCCTGGCTCTTCAGATAATCCGATGTGATCCGTGATAGGTTCTTTTCCCTAGGGGCCAACCCAAGCTGAAAGAACCGCTCAAAGTACTTCCCTAGAATATCCACTTCGAGGTTCGCACTATCCCCCGGCGCCATGGCGTGCAGGCTGGTGGATTCGAGCGTATGCGGAATAACGGCCACGGAAAATGTCGTCGCTTCCAGCGAGGCAATGGTCAGGCTGACGCCGTTTACGGAGATGGATCCCTTGAAAACCAGATAGCGCTCCAGTTCCCTCGGGTAACTGAAGGACATCCTATAGCCCGCACCGCTCGGCATTTTCGCAACGAGCCGCCCTACGCCGTCCACATGGCCGAGCACAAAATGCCCGCCCAGCCGGCCGCCTACCAGCAATGCGCGCTCGAGGTTCACCTTGACGCCTGTTTTTGCCTGCGCCAAATTGCTGCGATGCAACGTTTCCGATGAAACATCGCAGACGAAGGCATCCGCATCTATGCGCGTAGCCGTAAGGCAGCCTCCATTGACGGCAATAGAGTCACCGACTTTCAGATCGGGAAGAACAACTTTTCCGGCCACAGTCAGGACCGCGCCTTCGGAGATGAATTTTATTTCCCGGATAGTGCCGACTTCCTCGATTATCCCAGTGAACACGATGCCACCCCTCAGCTTTTTAAAATAGTGATCCGGCGACTCCTTTAGATCAACTTTTTGGTTTTGAAACGCGCAGACTTAATACGCGCTCCACTTCCCGAGCTGTCAGATGCCTGAAGTGCCCGACCGGCAGTCCGCGGTCCGTGAGAAATCCAATCCGGGTGCGTCGGAGTTTCAGCACAGGGTGTCCGATCATTTCGAACATATCGCGAATTTGCCGGTTTTTTCCCTGATAAAGCGTCACAGCGTACCAGCTGTTGGCGCCTTCTTTCATCGGCTCCACCTTGCAGCGAGCCAGCTGCAGTCCATTTTTAAGCCGGATGCCTTCCCGGAGCCGCGCCAGCGCGGCCGCAGTGGGCACCGAACGCACCTTCACTTCATAAACTTTCGGCAGATGTTTTCCCGCCGAAGTCACGATTCTGGAAAATTCGCCGTCATTGGTGAGCAGAATTAGACCTTCGGTGTTGTAATCCAAGCGGCCTACCGGATAGATCTTCGTATTTACATCCACCAGATCCGTTACCTTGGTTCTTCCCTGAGGGTCCGAAACCGTTGAAACAACCTGACGCGGCTTGTTCAGCAGAATGTAGATCTTCCGGGGCGTATTTTGGATGAGCTTCCCGTCCACTTTTATGTAGTCGCGTTCCGGGTCCGCTTTTGCGCCCAGCTGCGTCACCACCTTCCCGTTGACGGTGACTCTTCCTTCCTGAATGAACAGCTCCGCCTTGCGGCGCGATGTCAGACCGGCCGCAGCAATAATCTTTTGAAGCCGTTCTTCACTATTCATGCGCTATCACATTTGCTCAGAGGCGATTTGAGCAAAGTCCTCCAGGGTGGGCAATTCGGAAAGGCTTTTCAGCCCGAAATGAATCAGAAATTCCTTGGACGTGCCATACAAGATGGGCCGCCCCACCACGGGCTTCCGCCCTACAATGGTGACCTGCTTTCGCTCCAGCTGCGTCTGAAGGGCCGTGGAAGATTTCTTGCCGCGAATGGCGAGAATCTCGGCCAGTGTAACCGGCTGCTTGTACGCAATCACCGCAAGAGTTTCGAGCGCTGCCATGGAAAGCTTGGCGTTGGGGCGCGTTTTAAGATACGCGCGGATCTGCTCATGATGCTCGGGCCGCGTGGTCATGCGGAATCCGCCGGCAACTTCACGGATGATCATACCGCCGCGCCGCGCATTAAAAGCTTCCACCATGGTATCAAGCGCCTGCTTCAGGGTCTCCGGGCTCTCTTCCGGAAAGATCTCCTTGAACTGCTCCCATCGAACAGGATCATCCGCCACGTAGATAATGGCTTCCATAATGGCTTGTATATCGGCAAGTTCCATAGACTCAGGATTTATCCTTCCATTTGGTAATTTGAATGTCTTCGAAGGCCTTTTTCTGATAAAGCCAGATTTCGCGCAGCCGCACCAGTTCAAGCAGTGCAAGAAAGGTCACAATCAGGTGTTTCTTTGAACGCGCCTCTAAAAAAAAGGACGAAAACATTATTTTATCGTGAATCAGGAACCGGTTCCGGATTTCTGCAATTTTCTGCTCAATGGTGACGTTGTCCTGCTCAATGTCCATGACGCGCGTTGCTTCAAAACGCAGGAGAACTTCGCGGAATGCGCGCAGAAGATCGAACAGTGTTACGGCGACAACCTCCTCCCCTTCTTCCAAAACATCGGCCGGGGGCTTGTTCCATACGGCGCTCTCCACCTCTTCACGCGTATAAAGCATTTCGGCCGCATTTTTGAATTTTTGGTGTTCCAGCAATTGATACACCAGTTCGGTTCTCGGATCTTCCTCCTGGTTTTCCTGGTCTACGGCCTTCTGCTCCTGAGGCACCAGCATTCTGGATTTTATGTAGATCAAGGTCGCCGCCATCATAAGCCACTCGCCGGCAAGATTAATATTCAGGTCTCTCATGATGGAGAGATATTCCAGATATTGCTCTGTAATGTGCGCAATAGGGATATTCCAGATATCAATCTCTTCCTTCTTTATCAGATGAAGGAGCAGATCCAGCGGCCCTTCGAAGGATTCCAGTCGAATCGTTATGCCCGCGCCTTCAAGGGAGGACTGGAATTCGTTATTCGGTGTTTCGCTGTTTTCCATGGTCTTGATTCGATTCAAAATGCCCGCAACAATCCGATAATGCGCACAATAGGACCAAGAATGATTTGAAAGACTCCCAAAAACATCAATGCATAAATGATTATAAATCCATAGGGAGCGATCTTTTCAAGGACAGCCCCCGCGCTGCGGGGCAGCACGCCATACAGGATCCAATGCCCGTCCAGCGGAGGAATCGGCATGAGGTTAAAAAACGCCAGCACAAGATTCAAAACCATGGCTGTGTAGAGAATCAGCAGGATGGGGGCCAGAATCGAGCCGTCCGGCAACAAGCCGAAATCAGTGAATCCGCGCGCCGCCGGCAAAGATATCTTTAGCGCAAGGAGCAGGGTAAAGGCGATTGCGGCCGCAGCGAAGTTGGAGGCCGGTCCTGCAAGCGAGATATAGATCTGGTCCCTGTGCGGGTTTTTCAAGTGCACCGGATTGATCGGAACCGGCTTCGCCCAACCGATCAGCAGGAAATTAGGGAACAGGAGCTGAATGAGGGGAAAAAGGATGGTTCCAACGGGGTCGATGTGCGGCCTCGGATTTATGGTGACCCTGCCGAGATATCGGGCGGTAAAATCGCCAAGGCGGTCGGCCGTCCAGGCATGAGCGGCCTCATGGATACTCAAAGAAAAAAGCAGAACTGCAAATTGTATTGCAATTGTGCCGAGGTCGAGAGTTCGAAATATATGCACCCGCTTAATCCCCTCCGCATAACACGGCGCTAAAATCGTTTCCTGGTTTAAAAGCATTTCAATATAGCACAGCATCCGGATGCATCCACAGCTTTCCTTCGCTCTCCTTCGCGCTGAAGGCGACGGCTGCCGACGGACTTCCCTCTCGCCGGCTGCGGCGCCGGCGCTCGCAACCCGTCCGAATACCGGCGGAAATCAGCCATCGGCCTTGCCAGCACTTTTGTGCAAATGATAGTATTTTCAATTGTTAGGCGAATACAATGAGCTGGATTCTTACGATAACGATTGCACTTTATTTTCTGGGCCTGCTTCACTCCCTTTTCGGCTTCTACCAGAAGCGCCAGGTATTTGTAAGAATTGCACTTGGTATGGTAGCGTGCGGCTTTGTGTGCCATACGCTCTTCCTGGTGTTTCTTGCCCTTACCCGAGGGCACTTTCCAATTACCAATCTTCCCGAGTCCCTCTCTTTTTTCGCTTGGTGCATTTCCCTGTCTTTTATAATTGCAGACCTCAGATATCGAATTAATGTTCTTGGAGCCTTTACCCTGCCGCTGGTTTCGCTTCTGACCATCGTTTCGCAGATCCTCTGGGAGGAAAATCACTCTATCCCCGAAAGCCTGAAAAGCGGCTGGGTTTATTTCCATAGCAGTATCGCCTACCTGGCCTACGCGGCCTTTTTCTTAACCTTCGTTTCAGGGATTCTTTACCTGATTCAAGAGAAAGAATTGAAACATAAGAATTTCAGGTTTCTCTATTTTCGTCTGCCCTCTCTTCAGGTATGCGACGAGCTGATGCGGCGCTTTCTGTATGTGGGCTTTATTTCCATGAGCCTGACCATTGTGACGGGCGCTTTCTGGGCGCAGCAGGCCTGGGGACGGTTTTGGAACTGGGATCCCAAAGAAACCGCAGCCTTCATCACATGGGTCATCTACCTTGTCCTTATAAATTACCGCCTGTCTTCGAAATGGCGCGGGAGACGGGCCGCTTATATCAGCATCATTGGATTTGCATCAACGCTGCTTACCTTCTGCGTTAACTGGGGCCTGCATCAGAATCTCTAACAACAGGCATCCGTTAGTGGAGGAAGGATCGGCGAACGGCGAGCAGTCCGGTCGCGCGCTCCGGGAGAGCAACCTTTTTGAATGTGGGATTCGGATGTTTAATTTAGTACTTGTCGGCTTGAATCATAGAACAGCCGGGCTGGATCTCCGGCAGCTTGCCGCCTTTGATTCCAATCAGGTTTCAGAAGGCTTGAAACGACTGTCCGCATTGCCGGAAATTCTCGAATCCATGATTATCTCCACCTGTAACCGGGTTGAGATCCTTTCCAATGTCGCGCAACCCCCTCACGCCATTGACACCCTTGAAAATTTCCTGGCGGAACACAGCCGCGTACCGCTGGCGGAGCTTCAACCGGCTCTCTATCGCTATCAGGGCGAGCAGGCCATTCGCCACGTCTTCCGCGTCGCCAGTTCGCTCGATTCCATGATCCTGGGAGAGCCGCAGATTCTGGGCCAAATCAAATCCTGCTATAGCACGGCCTTCGAGGCAAACAGCCTGGGGACTTATCTGAACAGCCTGCTTCAGGCGGCTTTCCGTACCGCCAAACGCGTACGTTCGGAAACCGGCATCGGTGAGTATCCTGTGTCGGTCAGCTCCGCCGCCGTCGAGCTGGTGCGGAAAATTTTCGGCGACCTTCGAAAAAAAAACCTGCTGATCGTGGGCGCCGGGAAAATGGCGGAAGAGGCGCTGCGACACATTGAATCTGAGGCCATTGAAGCCGTTTATGTAGCCAATCGAAGCCTGGAGGCAGCCAGGAAACTGGCCTCTCAATGCAACGGCACCGCGGTCCCGCTCACAGAGTTGCAGCAGTGGATTGGGCGAGCGGACATTGTCCTGACTTCGACGGGAGCCTCGGAAATTATCATCAACCGTGATATGGTGCACCGGGCGATGCGCGATCGCAAAAATGCGCCTATTGTTTTCATAGACATCTCGGTGCCCCGCAACGTGGACCCGGAAGTCGGCGCCATTGACAACGTATTCTGTTACGACATTGACGATCTGGGGGCCGTTGTGGAGGCCAATCGGCAGGAACGAGAGAAAGCGGCTGCGAGCGCGGAAAAAATCGTGGAAGAAGAAATCAGATTCTTCTATTCAAAACTGAAATCGCTTGATGTGGGCCCCGTCGTCATGCAGTTGCAGGGGCAAATCGAGGAGATCTGCAAGACCGAATTGCAGCGCTACATGAAAAAACTCCGGCCTCAGGAAGCCAGGCAGGTTCAGGAACTCGAACATATGATCTCCCGAATTGCGGCCAAAATCGCGCATCCCCTCGTTATGCAGCTGCGGAACAGCCCCGAGGGACCCAATGCATCCGCCTACGCGGATCTGATCCGCAAGCTTTTGAAGCAGAAAGGCCCGGAATAAAATCGGGGGTTGTCCCGCCCATTTCCCAAATTTTCGTCAATTCTCCACGGTTGCCGAAAAGAAAAAGGGGAACGGCAGGGTCCTCCCCGCTTCTGTGCGACGACTATGATAATTATTGGAACCCGTGGCAGCGCCCTGGCTTTAGCCCAAACAGAATCCGTCAAAAAGAGCATTCTGGATCGATTCCCCGGCACCGAAATATCTCTGAAGATAATCAAAACCACTGCAGACCAGGATCTGACAGCCTCCATCCGCTCCGGATCCATGGTCGGCGTTTTTGTCAAAGAGCTGGAGCAGGAACTTCTCCGCAGGGAGATCGATATTGCGGTACACAGCATGAAAGATATGCCGACAAAAATTCCTGAGGGCCTCCGGATTGCGGCGATTCCCAAAAGGGAAGATGTGCGGGATGCGTTTCTGGCAAAGAACGTACGCGATCTAAACGAACTCCCCTCCGGCGCTGTGATAGGAACAGGCAGCGTGCGGCGCCAGGCTCAGATATTGGCGCTCCGGCCCGACCTCAAGGTCAGGGATCTCCGCGGCAACATTGACACGCGGCTGAATAAACTAAACGACCCCTCGTACGACGCCATTATTCTTGCCTGCGCCGGCCTCAACCGGCTCGGATATCAGAACCGCATAACGGCTCCGTTGAGTTTGCAGCAAATGCTGCCGGCCCCGGGTCAGGGAGCTATTGCAATAGAAATCCGTTCCGAGGATGCACGCACCCTCAGCCTCGTCGCCCCGCTGAACCATCCGGAAACGGCCCTCCCGGTTTTGGCTGAGAGGGTGTTTTTGCAGCGCCTGGGAGGCGGATGCAATGTGCCGGTTGCCGTTTATGCACGGATTAAGGAAAATCAGCTTGAAATCGAGGGACTTGTGGCCTCTCCCGACGGCAGCAGAGTTGTTCGGGAATCCGCGCTGGCACCCAGAGAGTCGGCCAATGCAGCGGCTGCCGCCCTCGCAGACCGCATACTGGATAGCGGCGGGCGCTCCATTCTGGCAGCTCTTCCGTAAAAAGGGCCTTCGAGCGGTATTTTGGGCCGTGCAATGAAAGCTGGTCGGGATCACGATACCGATGGCGATAATTGTTTGCAGGAGAAGACCGGCAAAAATGTCCGATACATCAAATCCGGCAAAGCCGCTTGTGAACAGAACCGCGCTGATAACGTGCAGCGCAAAAAAAATGCCGGTCCTGGTCCGGGGAATCCGGGAGATGGGAGGCACCGCCATTCCTTTTCCGGCGATTGAAATTCGTGATATTGAGGATAAGGCCCCCCTTGATTCGGCACTGGAGTCCCTGCATCACTATTCCTGGATTATTTTTACAAGCGCCTATGCGGTCCGCTATTTCACAAAACGCCTCCAAGAACTCGAAATCCAATGGCCTGCATCCACAGCAACGAAAATCTGCGCTATCGGGCCGGCCACGGCAACTGAAGCCCGTGAATCGGGATTCAAAGTTGAACTGGTGCCTGAAAACTATGCAGCCGAAGGCGTCGTCGATGCACTGGCAAAATATTGCGGCGGGCTGCATGCCTTGGAAGGACACAAAATCCTGTTGCCACGAGCTCTGGAGGCGCGCGAAATCCTGCCCGAAGCACTCCTTGGCGCCGGCGCGCTCGTGGATGTGATTCCCTGCTACCGGACCGTCCGTGCCGCACCGGACAACGCACTGCTGCAACGATTAAAAAAAGCGGCACCCGATCTAATCCTGTTTGCCAGTTCTTCCGGAGTGCGCAACTTTGTGGAAATGCTTGGAGAACAGGAAGGCAAAAACCTGCTGGCAAAATCGGTGGTGGCGGCGATAGGACCGATCACCGGAAGCACCATCGCGTCTTTCGGCAAGCGGGCAGAAATAATTCCGGATGAGAACACAATAGATTCGCTTCTTGAAGCCATTCGCAGGTATTATTACATCCGCCACGCAACCATCCGCGGTCAGGCGTAAACCGCGGATCTGCAGAGCGATCGAACCACCGCTTTCCGACGTTGTCTGAAGGCAATAGCGGCATCGAAGAAGAGTTCAATGGTCCGGGGCTTTGCAGGATCGCCCTCCTGCTGCATCCGGAAGATAAAAGAAAAGGAGCATCCCTGTGCCCAAACGCAATGACATTAAAAAGGTACTCATCATCGGATCCGGCCCCATTGTCATAGGCCAAGCCTGCGAATTTGATTATTCCGGAACCCAAGCCTGCAAGGCTTTACGCAAGCTTGGCTATGAAATTGTGCTCGTCAATTCCAATCCGGCAACCATCATGACCGACCCGGGCATCGCCGACGCTACTTATATTGAGCCGCTGAATGTCAAATCCATTGAGAAGATCATCGCCAGGGAGCGTCCGGATGCCCTGCTTCCAAACCTCGGCGGACAAACCGGATTGAATCTATCCTCGCAACTCGCAAAAGAAGGAATTCTTGAGAAATATGGCGTGCAGATTATCGGCGTAAAGGAAGATGCCATAGAACGAGGGGAAGACCGGCAGGCATTCAAGAACACTATGAAAAAACTCGGCATCGATATGCCGAAAAGCGAAATCGCTCTCAGCCTGGAGGAAGCCGAAAATATTTTGCAGCGCATCTCGCTCCCCTGTGTCATCCGCCCCGCCTACACCCTCGGGGGAACCGGCGGCGGCCTGGTTTACAACCTTGAAGAGTTCCGCCTGATTGTCAGTCGCGGCCTTTCGGCCAGCCTTGTGGGCCAGGTGCTTATCGAAGAATCTGTTGAGGGGTGGGAGGAACTCGAACTCGAAGTTGTTCGCGACGCGAAAGGCCAAAAAATTACCGTCTGTTTCATCGAAAACATCGATCCCATGGGGGTGCATACAGGCGATTCTTTTTGCTCTGCACCCATGCTGACAATCGATAAAAAACTTCAGGATAAACTTCAGGAATATTCCTACGCGATTGTGGATGCTATCGGCGTCATTGGCGGCACCAATATTCAATTCGCACACGATCCCAAGAGCGACCGCGTTGTTGTGATTGAAATCAATCCCCGAACTTCGCGGTCTTCCGCGCTTGCCTCCAAGGCAACGGGGTTCCCAATTGCCTTTGTTTCCGCTCTTCTTGCCGGAGTGCTTACGCTTGACGAGATCCCCTACTGGCGCGAAGGAACTCTTGAGAAATATACCCCTTGGGGAGATTACGTCGTCATCAAGTTTGCCCGCTGGGCTTTTGAAAAATTCAAGGGAGCGGAAGACCGCCTCGGGACCCAGATGCGGGCTGTCGGCGAAGTCATGAGCATCGGCAAAAGCTTCAAAGAAGCATTTCAGAAGGCCATTCGCTCCCTTGAGATCGGACGATTCGGTTTGGGTTTCGCCAAGGACTTCAACAGGAAATCGCTTCCAGACCTTATGAGCCTGCTGGCGCATCCGACCAGCGAGCGCATTTTTATCATGTATGAGGCGCTCCGGAAGGGCGCTTCCATTGAAGATTTATATGAAAGAACACACATTAAGCATTGGTTCATCCAACAGATGAAAGACCTCGTCGATCTTGAAGAAAAGATCCTTTCACAAAAGTCAGCAGGCCATCCGCACGCGCTGATGATTCAGGCCAAAAAGGATGGTTTTGCCGATGGCTATCTGGCCAAGCTGCTTGATATCCCGGAAGAAACGGTTCGCAAACGCCGCATGGAGCTGGGCATTGTCCAATCCTGGGAACCCGTTCCGGTTTCCGGCGTTGAAAACGCAGCTTATTACTATTCCACCTACAATGCGCCGGACAAGGTAGCCGTCAGCAGGCGGAAGAAAGTAATGGTATTGGGGGGCGGCCCCAACCGCATCGGCCAGGGGATCGAATTTGATTACTGCTGCGTGCATGCCGCCTTTACTTTGAGGGATCTTGGCTATGAAACCATCATGGTCAACTGCAATCCCGAAACGGTCTCCACCGATTACGACACCTCGGATAAGCTGTATTTTGAACCTCTCACGGTGGAAGATGTCCTCAGCATTTATCAGAAAGAAAAGCCCGAAGGGGTCATTATACAGTTTGGCGGGCAGACGCCGCTCAACATCTGCAAGGCACTGGAGAAAGCCGGGGTCAAAATACTGGGCACATCCACGGATGCCATTGATTTGGCCGAGGATCGCGACCGCTTCCGCACCATGATGCAGAAACTCGGAATACCGCAACCCGACTCTGGAATGGCGCACAATCTCCAGGAAGCCCTCGCCATTGCGGAAAGAATCGGATATCCGCTTATGGTGCGGCCCTCCTATGTGCTCGGCGGCCGGGGCATGGAAGTCGTCCACGATGAAGAGGACCTGACATTGTACGTATCGCGTGCGGTAGAAATCTGGCCCAACCTGCCGATTCTTATTGATAAATTCCTGGAAAACGCTCTGGAAGTCGAGGCCGACGCAATCTCGGACGGCACCGATGCATTTATCCCCGCGATTATGGAACACATCGAACTCGCCGGGATCCATTCCGGCGATTCAGCCTGCGTGCTGCCTCCGGTCAGCATTCCGGATAAACATAAAAAAACCATCGAGGAATATACAAAGAGGATTGCGATTGAACTTAAAGTTCTCGGTCTGATCAACATCCAATATGCCATCGCCGACGACAAAGTCTACATTCTTGAGGCGAATCCTCGCGCTTCCAGGACTGTCCCTCTCGTTTCCAAGGTCTGCAATATTCAGATGGTTCGCATCGCGACGCAGCTGATGCTCGGCAAACGAATGAGTGAGATGAAGCTTTCGCACAAAAGCATACCGCATTATGGTGTCAAAGAGGCCGTATTCCCCTTCAACATGTTCCAGGAGGTGGACCCGGTACTCGGCCCGGAGATGCGGTCCACCGGAGAGGTCCTGGGAATGGCCGATTCCTTTGAACTGGCGTTCCATAAAGCCCAGGAAGCTGCTCAGCAGCAGCTGCCGCAAAGCGGTACCGTGCTGTTATCCGGTACAGATTCAGACAAACGGGAGGCTTTGGAGGTTGCGCGGCAGTTTGCCGATCTCGGATTCCGATTGATCGCAACAGAAGGAACGCAGCAATACCTTTCAGGCAGCGGCATTCCGTGCGACAGGATTTTGAAAATCAATGAGGGCAGGCCGAACATTGTGGATGCCATCATGAACGGCGAAATTCAACTGGTCATCAACACGCCGATCGGCAAGCGCGGCATAACGGACGACTCCTATATCCGCAAAACAGCCATTAAGTACAAGGTGAGCTATATAACCACCATGGCGGCCGCAAAGGCCGCTGTAAAAGGTATTGCCGCATACCGGAGGAAAGAGGCCGAGGTATTCTCGTTGCAGCGCTATCACGCGGGAATACGCTGAGAGCATGTCCGAGAATTGGAATCGGTCGCGCAGGCCTCTGCTTCGTCGGCCTTCCCCGATGATGCTTCAACGATGGACGAATGGGATTTCCATTCGTCCATCGTCATCGCAGGGCGTTTTCCAGGTCTTCCATCAGATCTTCGACGTTTTCTATCCCAACCGACAGGCGGAGCAGGGAATCGGAGATGCCGATGCGTTTTCGTTCCTCGGCCGAGATCTTCGAGTGAGACGTGTCCGCAGGACGGCAAATGAGGGTCTCCACCCCGCCGAGGCTCACGGCCGGAGTGATAAGCTTCAGCTTTCTCAGAAAAGCGGCAGGCGCCACGGCTTGGCTGTCCAGTTCAAAGGAAAGCATGCCGCCGAACCCCTTCATTTGTCTTTTGGCGATCTCGTGCCCCTCGAAATCCGGAAGGCCCGGATAGTTTACCTTGCGCACAACCTCTTGTTTTGCAAGAAACGATGCAAGGGCCATTGCATTTGACGATTGCCGCTCGACCCTTAAGGCAAGAGTCTTGAGGCTGCGTTCCAGCAAATAGCAGGTTATGGCATTCAGGCTTCCGCCAAGGAAGCGGGCTGTGGTAAGAATGCGCTGAACCAATGCATTGGACGCCAGCGCGATACCGCAGCAGAGGTCGCCGTGCCCGCCCATGTATTTGGTTCCGCTGTGAACCACAATATCGATTCCCATTTGAAGCGGAGTTTGATTGATGGGCGAGGCAAATGTGTTATCCATTAGGGTATACACGTTTCTTTTCTTTGCT
>CAZLHW010000006.1:15601-20423 GCA_964559085.1 uncultured Acidobacteriota bacterium
CAAATGCGTGGGTGCCGCCGTAAAGCTCATCCATCAGCACCACATGATCTCCTGCATGCGCCAGCGACAATACGGCCGTGCTGATGGCCGCCATTCCCGAGCTGAAGAGAATTCCGTTTTCCGCTCCTTCCAGCGCGCACATTTTGCGGACGACGGCTTCCTGATTCGGTGTATTGAAATAGCGAGGGTATACCGTCTCCTCCCGATCCAGATATTCGTAGGAAGAAGAAGTGAAGATCGGGGTATTCGTTCCTCGAGTCGCCTTATCAATGTAGGTTCCGCCATGAACACATTCCGTCTCTTTACGCATTGGCGTTTCTCCGTACTCCGAATATGGTTTGGCTTGGCAACTGTTCGTCCCTGCGTTTCCAAACACGGATCGCTCTTTCCACGGGAGCCGGGCAGGCTAGCTCGCATGCGCCGCATCCGTTGCACTTCTTCCAATCCACTATCGGGTAGGCTGTGTAGTATTCCTCGTCCCAGGCGATGTGGATAGCCTTATAACTGCAGGCGCGCATGCAGGCGTCGCAATCCCTTCTGCCCAGCGCAAGCACACATAAGGACAGCTCCACCAGGGCTTCGCCAATCACATATTTGTTTTTCTGTTGAAGATCCATTGGGCGTATCGCGCCGCTTGGACACACCTGGGTACAGGCATTGCAGCCTTCCAGGCAATATCCATCCTTGTAAGAAAGGATCGGGGCGAGCAGCCCCAGCACGCCTGCGCTTCCGGTATCCTGCCTGAGGATGGAAGACGGACAGGCACGCACGCAGTTGCCGCAGCGAAGGCAGAGGCCTGCAAAATCCCTCTCCGAAACCGCGCCTGGAGGCCGCAACGGCGCATTCTCTCCCCTGGCGGCGCCCAGTTTTCCTGCCAGCAGTCCGATTCCCGCGCCTGCAAGAATGAATAGAAATGACCGTCTCGCGCCGGAAGCAGACCAAGACGCGCGAACCGGATCACGCTCCGGCACTGTAGATTGCTTCCGTGGAACAACGAGTTTTTTTGCCGATGCCAATAGATCCATCAATCCGCCCAACGGACATATCCGGGCGCACCAAAAGCCGCCGGAAGTCAGACTCAGCAAAAGCAGAATACCCATACCGGATCCGGCCAGGATCCCGGCGGAAGCGCTTCCCGCTGTTCGCACGGCAAAAGAGCTGCTGAAAATAGCCAGCGGGTCCATCCACAGAAGAACCGGATAACCGGCAAGGGCGCCGCCGATTGTCAGCAGCGCCGCATAGGGTCCCCAAGGGGATATACGCATCCACCATGCGCTCTTCTTAAGCCCTGTGCGCGCGGCCAATTCCAGCAGCAGGCCTACAGGGCAGGCGTAATGGCAAAACCATCGCCGATGCACCAGCCCGGCTGCGGCAAACATCAAACCGATCCCCGTTCCCATGCTTATGGCCTGAATCGCCATGCTGCCGCAGAGTGCGATGAAGGGACTTGCCTGCGGCACAAACCGGGGCGCGCCCGACCAGAATGGCAGCGGCCAAAGCAAGAAGATTCCAGTCAGCAGGCATGCGGTCTGAACGAGTCTTCGGCTCCCCCGCATCATCCCAGGTACGCCCCCTGCTGCCGCAATAGCTTCTGAAGCTTTCCAATGTTCACGTTTCGCGGTTTACACCTATCCTGTATGCTGATGGCCGCAGCCACCCCCGCAGCCTGCCCGGTAACCCAGCAGACGGGAATGAGCCTCAGAGTGTCCGCGACCTGGAATTCCGAAGATATGCAGCGGCCTGCTGCAAGCAAATTTTCGACCCGGGCGGGCACCAGGCAACCATAGGGGATCTGGAATTCCGGCATGCTTCCAAAACATCCGCTGTATCCGATCACATCCGGAAATTTTGCATTGCTTTTGACTTCCCGCAGGGTAAGTTTTTTCGTTCCCGCGAGCAGACGCGTCAGGCGGACTCCTATCTGCGGAGCGGTTTCAGCTAGGTAGGCGTTTTCGGCGCCCGCCTTTTTTCGGGCTCTTTCCACATTGTTCCAGGTCGCCCGCCGGTGCAGGAGTTCCAGGCGGCTGAGTTCCGCGACATCGAGGCCGTCGGCAACCGGTCCTTTCATGTTGAGCCAGTTTACGCGGGGCGCCGGCGTCGGGCTGCCGACGTGACCGGCCAGCTCGGCCACAGGCGCTCCCATATTCGGCCTTCCCCGCTGCGGTCTCCCCCGCGTGCCGGTTGCATATTGGCTGTTCTCGCCGATCACATCTTCCACATCGACATTGCCGATTCTGCTGACGAGGCCGATATTGTCTTTGACTTTTTGGAAGGCTGCGCCCGCCGCCGCATAAATATCCCCGTCGCCGGATGCATCGACGACGACATCCGCCAGGATCGCCTGTCGTCCCGATTTGCTTTCGAAAACCGCGCCGCGCACGGCGCCCTGCCCATCCACAATGGCATCGACGCCCCAGCAGTCGAGGTAAGCATTCATGCCTGACGACAGCACCATATCGGCCAACACATATTTGAAGGCTTCCGCGTCCACTGTCGGATAGACAGGCGCCTTATTCCGGTCGATGATTCCAAACCGTAGTCCGTCCAGGCGGCGCATCATTTCTTCCCCAATTCCCAGAATGACCTGCCGGTTCTTGCGGTCATACAGGGGAAAGATCGCGAGCACGAGGCCGCCCGTGGCGAGGCCGCCCAGATATCCATAGCGCTCGACCAAAGTCACATCGACGCCGAGGCGTTTTGCCGCAAGTGCCGCCGCGGTTCCCGCGGGCCCGCCGCCCACTACCAGCACCTCCGTCTTTTTCAACAGAGATATTTCGCGCTGCGGCTGAATCACTTTTCCATTTATGAGCTTTGCGGGAAACCTGGGAACCGCCGGTCCCGGAGGTTGCGGGCCACGGCCTCCGTCTTTTGATCCCTCGTCGGCCCAAGCAGTGGAAAGCGGCATCCTGCTTCCCGCCAGGACAAGACCGCCGGTTGCAATTGATCGAAACAGTTCTCTTCGCGTTATCTCTTCGGACATATTGATACCTCGCTGAATTCGGCCCCATCCTAACGCAATGGAGAATTGAACGCCAACACTCAAACAGGGTTCGAGCGGAATTTGCGGAGAATCCTTTATTTTGATGCTGTCTTTAAGGCGTCCGCTCTTTGAAATATTTTATCTGAGAAGCAGCGGATTCCAGCCCGCTACTCCTGGATTCTTTATTCGTACTAAGGCTATAATGCATCCAATCGTGCATGGACAGGGGAATAAAAGGTCCTCTCATTTTCAGTAATTGACGGAAGAAGCCTCACTATGAAAGTTCGAGTCACCGTAAAATCAAAAATCGGCGGTATGGCGCGTCTGCTTCTGGCTCTGCCGCTCGCATCGCAGGATTGGCCGATGTGGGGGGGCAACCCTCAACGCAACATGTATTCACCGATAAAAAACCTCCCTTCTTCCTGGGACATTGCCACAGGCAAAAACATTAAGTGGAAAGCCGAACTGGGCACAACCTCTTACGGCAATCCAACGGTAGCCGATGGGAAAGTCTTTGTCGGCACCAATAATGACAATCCCAGGAATGCGGCAATAACAGGCGACAAGGGTATTTTGATGTGCTTCCGCGAAATGGACGGCAAATTTCTCTGGCAAGCGGTCCACGACAAGCTCGAACAACCTTACGACTGGCCGGAGCAGGGGGTCTGTTCTTCACCCGCTGTGGAGGGGAAACGGCTCTATTATGTTTCCAACAGGGCCGAAGTGGTGTGCCTGGATACCGAAGGTTTTATGGATGGCAAGAATGACGGGACCTTCCAGGAAGAAACTCTCAAAGGTCCTGCGGACGCCGACATCATCTGGAAACTCGACATGATCAAAGAACTCGGCATTATTCCGCATAACATGGCAAATTCCTCGCCCGCTATCTGGGGAGACCTGATTTTTGTCGAAACCTCCAACGGCGAAGATGAAATCGAGGGAAAGGTTACAACGCCTCTTGCGCCAAGCTTTATCGCGGTGGATAAGAATACAGGCAAAGTCGTCTGGCAGGACAACTCTCCGGGCGCCCGCATCCTGCACGGTCAATGGGCGTCGCCCGCTCTTGGAGAAGTGGCCGATGTGATGCAGGTATTCTTTCCCGGAGGAGATGGATGGCTTTATGGATTCGAAGCTAAAACCGGCAAAAAACTCTGGAGCTTTAATCTGAACCCGAAAGATGCCGTTTGGCCCAAGACCATGAATTACATCATTTCGACTCCCGTATTTCATGACGGCAAAATTTTTCTGGCCGTAGGACAGGATCCGGACAACGGTCAGGGAGTCGGACATATGTACTGCATCGATCCAAGCAAAACGGGAGATATAACGGAATCGGGACGCGTCTGGCACTACGACAAGATCCGGCGCTCCATATCCACTGCCGGCATCAGCGACGGGCTTGTCTACATCTCGGATTTTTCAGGTTTTCTTCACTGCCTGGATATCCCGTCCGGAAAGCCTTACTGGACACACGATATGCTTGCCGCAATCTGGGGTTCGCCCCTGGTCGCGGACGGCAAAGTCTACCTGGGAGATGAGGACGGAGATCTGGCCGTATTCCAGGCAGGTAAAGAACGGAAGCTGCTCTCCGAGATAAACATGCAAAGCTCTGTGTACAGCACGCCGGTCGCAGCTAACGGCGTCCTTTATGTAATGACGCGCAACGCCCTTTATGCCATACAAGCAAAATGACGCATCCCGGATAAGGGGGGCCGCTTTGAAACCGAAAACTCAGGGATTGCAGTCTCCCCCATCCTTTCGCCCCTCCCCATTAATCCTTCGCCGTTCGCACCTCTTTGCTCTTTTGTCCATTGCTTTAATCGCATTGGCCGACCAATCCGC
>CAZLHW010000006.1:20433-21538 GCA_964559085.1 uncultured Acidobacteriota bacterium
GACAGGAATCACAAATCAGGCCTTTCCCAAAACCCTGAGACTGCGCTGGAGCTTTCAGGCCCGGGAATCCATTGAATCCTCCGCAGCCATCGCCGCCGGAGTTGTTTTTGTAGGCTCCATGGATTCCTCGCTCTACGCCGTCCATTTGAACACCGGCAAAAGGATTTGGCGCTATGCGACAACAGGGCCGGTCCAGGAATCCTCTCCGTGCGTTCACAATGGAATGGTTTATGTCGGAGATCAGGAAGGAGTGCTTCACGCAGTGGAGGCCGCAACGGGGAAAGTCCGCTGGACCCATAAAACCGGAGGCGAGATCAAATCATCGCCCGTTTGCTCCGAAAATCGGGTTTATTTTGGATCGTACGATCAGAATCTTTATTGCCTGTCCGCGGCGACCGGAACCCTTATATGGAAGTATGCCACCGATGGACCGGTGCACAGCACACCTGCTATCGACAGGGGGATCGTTTATATATCCGGGTGTGATGAAAAATTTCGCGCGATCGATGCCGCCACGGGCAAGCAACTATATTTTATACACCTCGGGGCTTATGCGGGCGCATCGGCTGCATTGGACGGCGATTACGCCTATGTCGGCACCTTCGCCAACGAGGTCCTTGCACTCGATCTCAGGAAGCGCGACGTGCGTTGGATTTACCAGCACCCGTCGCGCCCTTTCCCTTTCTATTCCTCTGCTGCTATTACCCAAAACCGCGTTGTCCTAGGCGGCCGCGATAAAATGGTGCATTGCCTGGATCGTGCAACCGGCAGGGAAATCTGGTCGTATAGGACACGATCGCGTGTCGAATCGTCGCCCCTTATCTCCGGGAACCGCGTTTTCGTAGGTTCAAACGACGGGATCCTTTATGATCTTGATCTCGTCTAAGGGAAAAAAACTTGGGAATTCAACGCGCGGGCCCCGCTCTCCGCCTCTCCGGCCGCAGCACAGGGATCGCTCGTCATAGGGTCTCAGGACGGCGTCCTTTATTGTTTCGGGGACTGATCTGCGATGAAGATCGCCTACATCACAGCCGGCGCGGGAAAAATGTACTGCGGCAGTTGCCTGCGCGATAACACGCTTGCCGGCGCTCTTCTGGAGGCCGGC